>JAJYGU010000314.1 GCA_021784975.1 Planctomycetota bacterium | reverse complement strand
GGTCGGGCAGCAAGTAGCAGGCACACGCCGTGTACCGTCCGCTTCGACGATCCGGCGGTCGGTCTCGTCCAAGAAACGGGATGTGCCGCGAGTCGCGGAGCGACGTTTGACGGTAGCCGTGGGTTTCAACCCACGGTTTGGGTGACCGCGCAGTTCTCCCGCGTCGCGTAGCGACGCTTGAGAAGCACGATTCGCACAGTCGTTGTTCTACGGCGATTATCGAACGCCACAATCGCCACGATGGGTTGAAACCCGCCACTACCATCACGCCATCGCTATGCGACGGATGATTCGCGTCGCGTGCCAAACTCTGTCGTGCCACTACGTGGCACACGCAACGCAAATGAATCCGAGACCGCGGGTTCCGCTGCGCTCCACCCGCGGCTATTCAAAGCTGACCGCTACGCGGTCGCAAACTCGGCGTCTTTGTCTTGTTCTGGGGCCATGATCGCACCTTCTGTCCACCGCTGCCGGCCGGGGAATTCGTTGGTTTACCATGCTGCCGGGAATCCCCGCCGCACACGAGCGTCTACTTTGCTAACAGGTCGTATTCGGCTATGCTGTGGGGATGGCAGATTCTCTTCATGCCAAATCCCGTTGGCCTCCGACACGGCTGCGAACACTGCTGCTACTGCTAACTCTGACCTTGCTAGCCGGCGGCTGCCTGGTCGGCTGGCTCACAGGCAGCATAACGTGGACAAGTCGATCACGGCGTCCGGCAGTCAGCCAAGATGAGTTTTCGCAGGCCATCGGATCACTTACAGTCAGGCGTGTGGGATGGACGCTGAAGCTGATGTACTCGTGTCCTTGTTTTCACGGTTCCTCATTCCCCAAGTTTGCGGTTTACCAGAACGGACGGAAGATCGGCTGGGGTAACTTCGGATATCCTTCAGGCGGAGGCTTCTCGTACTGGTGGCCAGTACCCTACAGTGTCGGTGACAGCGAATTGCAGGTGGTGCTCTCGGAGAACGGTTCTGAACCATGCCCAAATAGCGGTCAGGCGGCCGTCTTTCCCTGGCGGTGGTATTACTGTTTTCCCGCGTGGGCGATTTGGCCGATCCTTGTGTTGGCTCTGATTATTCCAAAGGCTAACCGCCATCGCGAAGCTTGGCTAATCCTGCTCCCCTTTGTTTCGGTGCTGCTGGTGTGGCGACTACTGCCAACTCTACCGAAAATTCCTGAAGGGTTCATAGAGTGGTACATGGATTTCCCTATCGTATCCCTGGTGATGGGCTGGACAATGGTTTGGCTCCTTGGGCATTGGTTCAGAAGCCGCTATCGGAGTGTCACGGTCTTCCTTCTGCTGGGGCTGATGCTTGTGGTCGGCGGCTTGTCGGGGTACTGTCATCTTGATCCCGAAGACATGTTGCCGTGGACGGTCATCTTCTACGTCGGGTTCGTGTACGTCCTGTTGCTGTCCACAGTGGTCAGTGCGCACTCTTGCCGCAAGCGATGTACACTTCAACGAATTCTGGGGTGGTTGATTCTCTGGAGTGGCTTATTGGCATTCGCAGGCTTTCTATTGCTTGCCTGCTCCGCAGTAGTCATCGCCGTGTCGTTGCCGTCAGGAGGCCCGCCGTCGTCAGGAGGGATGCTCACGCTGCTGCCGCTGGCAATTGGAGGAGTATTGTTTTTGGGTACCGTGGTGGCCTTTCTGGTGAACTTGCCATTCGTACTTCTTGCGTCTAAGAATCCCTTCTACCGCAAGCGCTTCGAGAGCATCTTCGGCGTCGCGCCGGTCGGTGTCTCCGATGGCAGGCCCGAAGACCCTTCGGCGTAAAGTGATCGGGAACATCAACGAGCAGCCGATGACGGGTCAGACACCGATGAGAGCCATTCTCTGAGTGATTCTCTCGCTGATCGGGTTCGTTTCTCTGCTTGATGATGTCATTGTCGATTCCACCGGGCAGAGCTATACTTGCTATAGTCGTCTGTGTGCTGTGGAGACCGACAAATGTTGCAATACAAGGCAGGCTACAAGTTCGTGGACGGCGGAGTTCACGCGCAGGTGCTCGATTTTCCGGCGGCAATCAGTTGCGGGGCAGACCTTCAAGACGCGCGACGAATGCTCGGCTTGGCGCTGGTGGATGTGGCCGAGACGTTGGTGGCCCTCGGGGAGATACTTCCCAAGCCCGACCCGGGCGTGAGCGACCCCGAAATGGACTTGGAGGAGCCGATCTTCTTGCACTTGTTGGTCAGCTCCGAGGTGTCGCAAGAGCCGGCCGGCGTGGTGGTGCCGTGAAGCGTGAAGATCTGCTCCGCCACCTGCGACGACGAGGGTGTCAACCGTTGCGCGAGGGTCGTGGGCACTCCGTTTGGGCCAATCTGAGCAAGGGGCGCCAGTCATCGGTGCCCCGGCATCGTGAGATCAACGATTACACGGCAAGGCGCATCTGCCGGCAGCTCGACATCCCTGAACCCTGATTTTGCGGCAACAGCCTGAGATCAAGATCGGTCGGCCGGTCGGCAAGAAAGCGCTGTGATGGTGGCTTCGTGGGCATGGCACCGGTCTTTCCCGCGTGTGGCTCACACCGGTAGCCTGGCGGGTAGCGGCGGGGCCGGGCGGCCGTAGTAAAAGCCCTGCCCAAGGTCGAAGCCCATCTTCAGGCAGGTCTCGCTCTCGGCCTGGGTCTCCACCCCTTCGGCCACCGAGACGATGCCCAGGCTGTGGACCATCTGCACCAAGGTGGCCACCATCTCTTGCCGCCGCGGCGCGGCGGCGTGGATCTCGCGGATCAGCGACATGTCGAACTTCACGTAATCGGGGGCCGACTCCGACATCTCTCCCAGCCGCGACTGGCCAGTGCCAAAGTCGTCGTAGGCCAGGCTGATATTCAATTTGCTCAACGCCCGGCGAAGCTTCGCCATTTGGGAGGGGTTGGTCACCGCCGACTCGTGGACTTCCAGGGTGAATGGCTGCTCGGGGCGCGCCTGCCGCAGCTTTTCCAGCGACGGAATCAGGCCCTGCCCGGCCAATTCGCGGGGATGCATGTTGAGGAACAGATGTGGCGGGCCGGCCAAGGCCTGGCTGGCCAGAACGCTCTCCCAGCGGAGCATCACGCTCAGCTCCACGTCGAGACTCAGCTCGGCGGCGGTGCGAAACATTTCGGCCGGCATCTCCAACCCGAACAAGCGGCTCCTCCCCAGGGCCTCGTAACCGAAGACCTCTTGAGTGGCCATGGAAACGATCGGCTGAAAATGTGGAGTGACCGCGTGTTCGGCCATCAGCTTGTCGAATTGCACCAGCGCCAGGGCACGGTCGCAGGCGCTTTCCTGAACGGTGTTCAGGCCGGTGTCGGCGGCCGTCTGCTGTTGCACCCGGTAGGCCACGTTGGCAAACTGCACCAGGTCCTCTCTGTGGAGCGGCACCGGTCCGGTGATCCGCCGACCGTTCACATAAGTCCCGTTGGTGCTGCCCAGGTCGCGGATCATCAGGGACTCGCCGGCCTCGGCGATTTCGGCGTGAAGGTTGGAAACCGTCTTGCAACACAGGGAGAGGGCGAGATCCTGGCGGCGGCCAATTTGAAACGGCAACCGATAGATCGGCAGATAGCGGACCGTTTCGTGGCTGTCGAACGGTCCGACCAGGAACCACACGCTGCTCGAAGCGGTTTTCGAGTTGGCGAGCATGACCACTGGCGTTGGGGCGAGGATGGCGGCTCGAATTGGCGGCCTAAGGGAAGCATAGGTTACACCTCCGCGGTGTGCCGTGAATTGCCGATTCTGCCGCATGTGCCGGTTCGAGGGAACACGCTCGTTGAGCAGGGGTGTGCGATGCCGTGGCCCTCGGCCGATGCCGTGCAGACGGCTTGGGTCTTGGGTCTTCGGTCTTAGGCGAACGGCGGCAGCCAAGGCCCAAGGCCCAGGACCCAAGGCTTAAGATCGCCGCGCCTCCCTGTGTCCTATAGTAAGATAGGGTGGCTTTCCCTCCCACAAGGTCCATCTGAATCTGTAAGGACGAGCCATGGCACTCGAACAGCAAACGCTGGATATCCAGGACAGCCTGGTGGCCTCGCTGCTTTCCGGCGAGAACTTCTGCCCTACCAAGCCAAGCTCGATTCAAGAGACCGGGCTGGGCGACGAGATTGTCGAGCAGCTTATCTGCAAGCACCTGGCGGTCTTCGGCACCAGCAAAGGCCGAGCCATCGCCGATTACGTCTGCTTGCCGTTCAACATCGTGGAAACGGTGCTGGGATCGCTGCGCACCAGTCAATACGTCGTCCATGCCGGCTCGGCGCCCTTCAACGATTACTACTACAGCTTGACGACCGAAGGCCGGGCGCGGGCCAAGGCGTTTCTCGACGCCTGCGCCTACGTCGGTCCGGCGCCGGTGCCGCTGATGGACTACGTGATCTCGGTGGAGGCTCAGTCCATTACCGCCGAGGCCCCCGGGCCGGAAAAACTCGGCGAGGCGGTCCGCGATATCTCGGTGGACCCGAACCTCTTCGACAGCTTGGGACCGGCCATCAACTCCGGAGCCGGCATGTTCCTCTACGGCGCTCCGGGCAACGGCAAGTCGACCTTGGCCAAGCGGATCACCTTGTGCTTCGGGCAGGTGATCTGGATTCCCCACGCCCTCTATGAAGACGGTCAGATCATCAAATTCTACGACTCGGCTTACCATAAGCCGGCTCCGAGCGATTCGCAAAGCCTGATCCGCTGCGTGGACTACGATCGGCGGTGGCTGAAGATCTCGCGGCCCACGGTGATGGTCGGCGGCGAGCTGACCATGGACAATCTCGAGCTTCGCCACGACTCGCGGACCAACATCAACGAGGCCCCGCTGCAAATGAAGAGCAACTGCGGCTGCCTGTTGATCGACGATTTCGGGCGGCAGCGGATCGAGCCCGCGCAACTGCTCAATCGCTGGATCGTCCCCCTGGAGATGCACCACGACTTTCTCACCTTGCCCACCGGCAAGAAGATGCAGGTGCCCTTTGACCAGTTAGTGATCTTTTCGACCAACCTGGAGCCCCGCCAACTGGTCGACGAGGCCTTCTTGCGGCGGATCCCCTTCAAGATCGAGATCGCCGATCCCGACGAAGAGGAGTTTCACTACCTGTTCGAGCTGTATGCCCACAGCTTCGGCTGCGATTACCGCCGCGAGGTAATCGACGACCTGTTGGCCCGGCACTACCGGCCGACCCATCGCCGGTTGCGCCGCTGCCAGGCCCGCGACCTGTTGCTGCAGATCCGCAGCTACTGCAACTATGCCAGCAAGCCGATGGAACTGCGGCCGGACTATTTTGACCGGGCGGTAAAAACCTATTTTGCCACCGTGCTCGGCGACGAATGATGGCCACCCTGACCGATCCGCCAGTCTTCGAGACCGCTGAGCCGTTGCCGGGCTACCGCATCCAAGAGCGGATCGGGGCCGGCGGCTATGGCGAGGTCTGGAGGGCCGAGGCCCCCGGCGGCATCGCCAAGGCCGTGAAGGTGATCTACGGCCGCCACGACGACCAGCGGGCCCAGCGCGAACTGAGCGCCTTGAACCGCATCAAGCAGGTCCGCCACCCGTTCCTCCTCTCGCTGGAGCGGATCGAACTGGTGGGCGGCCACCTGGTAATCGTCACCGAGTTGGCCAGTTCCAGCCTGAAGAGCCTCTTCGAGCAATACCGCCAGTCGGGCCTGTTGGGCATCCCGCGGCAGGAATTGCTGGCCCACCTGGGCGACGCCGCCGACGCCTTGGACTACATCGCCCAAGAACATTCGCTCCAGCACCTGGACGTGAAGCCCGAGAACTTGCTCTTGGTCGGCGGGCGAGTCAAGGTGGCGGATTTTGGCCTGGTGAAGGACCTGCAGGACGTCCACAGTTCGATCGTCGGCGGGCTGACGCCGGTGTACGCCGCCCCCGAGCTGTTCGACGGCCGGCCGGCCCTGCATAGCGATCAATACAGTCTGGCCATCGTGTACCAGGAGATGCTCACCGGGTCGCTACCCTATGAAGGACGCACCACCGCCCAATTGGCGGCCCAACACCTGCACAGCCGCCCGCAGTTGGACAGCCTGCCCCCTTCCGACCGTGACATCGTCGAACGGGCCCTCTCGAAGAACTCCACTCAGCGGTTCCCGAGTTGTCGCCACCTGGTCGCCAGCCTGGCGCAGGCCGGCGCCGACCTGCGTTCGCCGCCTGCGAGTGTCGCCCCGCTCACTCACGGCCGCTGCCGCTCACCCTCACGACCCGTGCCCACCGAGGTGATTACGCCCGAGAGCATCCGGGCAGGCGGAGCCAAGGCCGCCGACCGTGTGCTGACGCAACCGGTTGAACCCGCGCCCGTCGTTTCCGACTTGCCTCCCTTGGCCTTGTCGCCGGAGGACGTGGTGTATCGGCCTACCCTCTTCGTCGGCATCGGCGGCCTGGCAGGGCAAACGCTGCAGATGCTGCACGGGCGGCTGGTGAACCGTTTCGGGGACCTGGGGGCCGTGCCCGCGGTGCAGATCTTGCTGTTCGAGACCGATGTGGAGGCCCTGAAGGCGGCCACCGAGGGCGGCGGGCCGGCGCAGTTGCCTAACGACGCGGCGATTCTCTTGCCTTTGCGCCAGCCGGCCGATTATCGCCAGCAATCCGAGAGCCATCTGGAATGGTTGAGCCGGCGGTGGATCTACAACATCCCCCGCAACCTGCAAACCCAAGGTCTTCGCCCGCTGGGGCGTCTGGCCTTCATCGATCACCTCGAGCGGGTTCGGCAGCGGTTGAGCCGGGCGATCCGAGAGGCCACGGACGTGGAGGGGCTGGCCGCCTCCGCCCGCAAGACCAGCTTGCCCTTCCAGCCGGCAGCCCCCAGGGTTTTCTTGGTCTCGTCGATCTCCGGCGGCACCGGCAGCGGCATGGCACTGGATGTCGCCTACCTGGTCCGCGGTCTGCTCGGCGATCTGGGCCTTTCCGACGAGGGACTATGTGGCGTCTTGGCCCATTGTTCCGGGCGCAATCAGCAGGGCCGTGAGCTGGCGGTGGCCAACGCCTATGCCTTTCTGACGGAGTTGCGGCATTACAGCCACCCCGGCCACGCCTACCCCGGCGATCCGCTCCGCGGTTTGCCCGCCTTCGAGAGCCGGAAGCCGCCCTTCGGCGCCGTCTACCTGCTGCACCTGGGCGAAGATCTGGAGCCGGCCCAGTTTACCGCCGCCGCCGACAAGCTGGCCAAGTATCTCTACTGCAGCGCAATGACGCCCGCCCAGACCTTCTTCGACCAATGCCGGACGAGGCCGCCGCCGGCCGAATCCTCGGCGGCCGACGAGCCTACCGCACGCAGCTTTGGAGTGGCGCAGCTCGGTTTTTCCTACGACGACATTCCGGCCACGGTGGTCAACGAGCTTTGCAAGACGGTGGTTACCCGTTGGCGCGGCACCGAGCGGCCGCCCTTGCCGGAGACGCCCCGCTCCCTGGCCGATCCGACCGCCCTGCTGGCCAGCCATTTTACTAACGGCGTACAAGTTGCTGATTTCCGCTGGGAAGCCATGTCGCACTTGGAAGCGGTCGAGCTGACCCTTCCCCAGTTGATCGACTCCTTGCACGCCGTCGCCGCGGGCGAAATGGGCGACGACCCGGAGTCTTATCTGCTGGCCGTGTTGGTTGAAATCTGGCAGAGCTATCCGTCGAGGCTTGGGAATGCGAGTCGGGCAAAGCGGTTGCCCCTGAGTGCCACCATCCTGGACGCCTTAGACGCTCTAATGCATCGCGAGGACGCCAACGACGCCCAATGCGTCTGTCTGGAGTCCGTTCTGGAGGGGCATCTGAAGGAAGTGGCTGCCCGCCAGGCAGCCGCCTTGCGGGAGTGGCTCTTGGGATTGGTCGGCCAGCCAAACTATCGAGTGGCCGGGGCACAGCAGATGGCCGATTGCCTGGCCGAGTGCCTGCGGGCGTTCAGCCACCAGGCCGGCAAGCAATCCCAAGATCTGCTCCAGCAACGCTCGCTTCTGCGGCAGACGCTATTGGAGGACAAGAATGGCGGCCGTGACTGGTTGCGGTTTCGCAGCCGTTGGCGCGGCGGGAAGCCTCTGGTCGATCGGCGGCTGTCGCAGTACTTTTGCCTGAGAATCGGAGAACTCACCCTGAACGCAGTGTGCCGCCTGAACGGCCTTATCCTGGGTTCCATGGCCGGTCTCGGAGACCGGCTGCGCAAATTGTCGGCGGACCTGAATCGGGTGGTCGAGAAGCTGGCTACGCCGCCCCAGGGGACGGTCCCGATGTCTGTGGCGACCACGCCCGGCGACCAACCTTCGGTCGGTGCCCTGTCCGGCCCAGACAATGGGGCTGTCCCCCTCGGCACACCTCAGGGCGGCCTGCAAGGTCCGCGGCCCGACCCGGCGGCCGAAGTCCATCGCAGTGTGGCCGCCATGATCGAACTCGACAAGGCGGAGCTGGTGGCCGAGATGGATCACGATTTGGCGGAAGATTTGGGCCGGCTGGTGGCCGCCGAGGAGGAAGACATTCCGGGCAAGCTGCTGCCGGCCCTGCATCGCACGGCCCGCCTATTGTGCCATCGCTTGTTGAAGAAGCTGGCGGTGCAGAAGATCACCGCCTCGACCAGCCAGGAACCCCAGGAGGCGAGCTTTTCGTTGCGTGCCGGCCTGGAAGCCGTCCGCACACCGTTAGCCAACTGTGGCGGCGCGAGGCGATTGCTGCTGGTGGTGCCGGGTGACATGCCGTCCGCAGAGCTGGCGCGACACCTCAGCCAGCACGTGTCCCAGCCACCGACGGTAGTTGCCGATCAGGAAAACGAAGTGCTCGTTTGTTGCGAACTGGAGCAAGTCCCCATCCGACAAGTGGCGGCGGCGGTGGCGGCCGGCCGCATGAAGACCGTGGAAGTCGCCGCCCGGCTGCACACCCGCATCGATGTCCCTTGGTGGCCGCTGTAGGTCAGTCCCCTCTCCCTCCGGGAGAGGGCCAGGGTGAGGGCCTCTGGAACACCTCTCTACGAACCAGCCGTGCGGTTCATGAACGGTTACGGCGAAACCGCCCGAATCCCGATCGGCACCGAGCAGAGCACCACCCAGCCGTGGCCCTGGTGTTTGGCCATTTGTTCGACCGCCGCCTGCCGGTCGTCGAAAATCTTGAATACTTCCCCAGAAGGCAATCCCAGCGGCCGGTACATCTTGCCGAGCCTTTCCGCCTCGCGGCGGGCCGCCTTCCCCAGACGGAGCATCACTCCGCGGAAACTCGTCGAGACGCTGCCCGCCGAGCCGAAGTCGAGAACGAAATCGCAGTGGTGCTCCTCGATCAATCGCTGGAGTTGTTTCTGCACCGCCTGGCACTGAAGCACGGTGGCGATGTCATCGCGCAGGGTAACGACGATGGCCTCGCCGATCTGCTCGTACTGAAGGCGGGCGGTGATTTGGATCTTCGGCATGCCGATGGCCGAGAGGAAGTCGACGATCCAACCGATGGCCACCAGTTCGCCGATGTAGAGCACGATGCCCGCCACCGCGATCGCCAGCACGCCGGTGACAATCAGGGTTTCCAAGGGGTAGCGGCGGAAGACCCGCGGGCCGATCACGCCGATCACTGCCAGGAGGGCGAGCACGAGGGCCAACTGCCACAATCCGTTGCCGAATTGTCCGCGGCTGCCCCGGCGTCCGAGCTCCCCGTGTCGGTTGGTCATCACTATTCACTTCTCGTGTCCGTCAGCGGCCGGCCGGCGCGTCTCTGGCTTACTCCGCGGCGACGTGCAATGCGATGGCTGGAAGACTGAGATACTCGCGGACCTCCAACTGCATGCGGTCGATCTCCGCCAAGAAGCCCGACGCCGACAGTCGATAGTTTGCCGCATTGGTCTCCAGTTTCCGCAGTTGAGCGAGCTATGCCTGGAAGTGCCGAATTCGTTCCAGGGTCATTTCTAGTTCTTGGTCGTTGTTGATCACAGCGTCTCCTCGACGATTTCCACGATGCCACGTCTGCCGCCTCCACGCTTCACCTGCCAATATTCTATCATGGATTGCTCGCCCCCCAAAGCGGCCAGACGGCGGACCCAGAAAATGCTGGCACCAAAGTGAGCTTCCGCGGCAGCGTAGTCCAGGAGCAGGGAAGCTTCGCCCGAAATCGTCTCCTTTGCGTCTTGACGCCGTTGCGTGAGGCGCTTGTCCGACGATGGTCCTGCGGCGCCTACTCCCTCTTTACGCCGCTGCCCGCCTCAGGCAAGATGGGGAGGAACAAAGGAGCCGAAGCAATGAATCATGTGGAACGTTTTCGGGCGGTGATGAACTTTCAGCCGGTGGATCGCCTACCGATGTGGGAATGGGCCATGTGGTGGGACAAGACCATCGAACGCTGGAAGGGAGAAGGACTGCCCGGACAGCTCCGCCGCGTCTTCGACATTCACGACTACTTCGGCCTGGACCCGTACATGCAATTCTGGTTCTCGACCACCGAGGGGACGATCGAGGCCATCCAGCACCACGTGGAGGGCATCGTCTCCAATATGGACGATTACCTGGCCGCGCGGCCGCGGTTGTTTCCCTCGCACGACCGGTCGATCGCCTCCATGCGGCGCTGGGCCGAGCGGCAGGCCCGCGGCGAGGCGGTGGTGTGGATTACCCTGGAAGGCTTCTTCTGGTTCCCGCGGACTTTGATGGGCTTCACCAAGATCAGCCTGGCGCTCTACGACCAGCCGGAACTGATCCATCGCATCAACCAGGACCTGCTGGAATTCAATTTGCACATCCTTGATGGGGTCCAAGAAAGCTGCGTGCCTACCTTCGCCACCATCGCCGAAGACATGTCGTACAACAACGGGCCGATGATCTCTGAGCGGCACTTCGACGAGTTCATCGCCCCGTATTACCGCCAACTCGTTCCCCGCTTGCGGGAATTGGGCATCATTCCAATCGTGGACACCGACGGCGACGTAACCCGGTTGGTGCCTTGGCTATTCCGCGAGGGGATTGCGGGCGTGCTGCCGCTGGAACGCCAGGCAGGCGTCGACGGGGCCGCCCTGCGGGCCCAATTTCCGCGGCTGGGCATGGTGGGCCACTTCGACAAGATGACCATGCCACGGGGCGAAGCGGCCCTGCGGGCCGAGTTCGAGCGGCTGCTGCCGTTGATGAAGACTGGCGGCTTCATTCCCAGCGTGGACCACCAGACCCCACCGGGCGTCTCGCTCGATCAGTACCGCGCGTATTTGCGGCTACTGGCGGAGTATGCGACCCGTGTTTAACGATCAAACACGCGTGAGACCGCCAAACGGAACCCCGGCAGCAACTCCTCGCAGGCAAGAGTGTCTTTGGCAGAAAGGAAGAGCGTCTGTGGTCCGGGGGAATAGACAGTCACAGTTCTCGTCTCGGGATCAATCACCCAGACCGTCAAGCAGCCGGCTCGGAGCCAGCCTTGCGCCTTTGAGATTACTTCGCTGGCGCGATCCCACGGCGCAACAACTTCCACGGCAAGGTCCGGGGCGCCCTGGAAGAAAGCGCGTGTGCCGCCCGCCGGTACACGCTCGGCGCGAACAAATGCAATGTCGGGACTGCGAACGGTATCCGGATCGTGTGCCACGCAAAAGCCCACTTCCACGACCACCAAGCCGAGCCCTCGGGATCGGACAAACTCGCGTAGAGCCGCGGTCACCTCCGCCACGATACAGCCGTGATCAAATCTTGGCGGCGACCTCGGTACCAGTTCCCCCTGTACCAGCTCGAAACGCTCGTGCCCGGGCATTTCGAACAATTGTCTAGCGGTGATGGTTTGCGCGGTCGTGGTCATACTCAAAGTCTAAGGGCGCAAGAGTACGGCGTCAACGGTATCTTGTTACGCAGTGTCATCCGACGCGATGATGATGACCCTGGACTTTTCGCGCAGTCTGACCGACGGATCGAGCGGCCGTACCAGGCCGTTCTCGACGACGCCCGCCACGGCCAAAGGTCGCCGGTGTTGTCTGCTGAGGTGCGACTCCATGGGCGACGCGGTCGCCTCCGGCCCCAATTCCAGGGGCGCCAGCGGCGGCTGCGAAGCGATCTGCTCGTCCCGCGCGCGGCGTTCGATGCTCCGCCGGTCGATTTCACGTTCAGTCATCGCGGACTCCTCTTCAATATGCGGTGATGACGAAGATGGGTACCTCACCCAATTCGCCGAAAACGTCTGGTACTTCGTCTTCCTCGCGATCGAACCGCCAGATTACCCAAATGCGGCGGCCTGCGGGTGTCGCCGCGAACATCTCGAAGGAACCGTCCGTTCGCTGGCGGAGACTACGAACACATGATCGAACGCTGCCTCGACCGCCTCGGCGGAGAGCCCATGAGTGTCGATCTTCTGCAGATTCCACTCGATCCACTTGAACTGCCGCATCAGCACCGATCCTTGCCGACCGGCGTCGCCACAACCTTCAAGTGCGGAAGGATCACGCCGTTGTCACACACGGCTCCCGAACGAGAACGCCTCCCGCCGCGACCCCGGATCGCAGGCCACGAGGATAAAGGCATAGCTACCGGCGTAGTGGGCACCACCCAGATTATACTGGCGAATGCCGACTATCTCAATCCTCGGAGGCACGCCCGATGGGGCATGGCCGGCCAAATCCCACTTGTCCGACAATCAATCCATATCAGCCGAGATCTCGAGAACAAAGCTTCGACGCTCATTGTTCCAGACATCGCCATTCGGTTCTCGCCTCGAAACTGTTT
>JAJYGU010000096.1 GCA_021784975.1 Planctomycetota bacterium | reverse complement strand
CCACCCGGCCCCGCCGGGATGGATCACTTCGCAGAGGGTGTTACCGCTTACGTCGTTGAGCCCGCGTAGCGTCAGCCGCACTGTCGCGACCTTGCCGGCAAAGGTGACTGGGATGGCATAGCCTCCGAAGACCTCGAACAGGTTTACCTTGGCGGCGTTGCCAGCCACCTCAATTACGTGCGGTAAAAGGACCCAACGCTTTCCGCGCATCGCCTCCAGCAGCGGTCCGTAGTCCAAGTAATACCGATCGACGCCGGCGGTCGGCAGAATCGTGTGGTCGTTGCCGGGCACCGGGGCGGTAAGATACGCGCCCAGGTGCAGGTGCCGCTGGAAATAGGCGTCCGGATCGGCCCGCAGTTCCTCCAGGCCCCATGTCCAGGCCATTAGCGGCTTGTGCAGCGCGAGCAGGGCGGTGCGGTTGAGGCTGGCCGGCACCTGCCCGAACTCGTCGTACACCCCGTCGACCTGCCGCATCAAACCGAGGTGCCCGTACAACGGATTGAATTGAGCACGTAAAAGCCCGCGCGGCGCATGTCCTGGGCATAGCGGCGCATCCGGGCGATCGACGTCTCTTGCCCCTTGAAATCCGTCCACTCCTCGGTGTCGCTTTTGACCGGCGGCAAGAACATGCCCATGTAGGGAAAATCGAAGCTGGCCTTCCAATTCACCCGGAAGGCCATGCGCCGCAGCCGCTCGGGATGGGTGATTTCGGCATGGCTGGAATAGGCCCCGCAACCGGCCATCTGCTGGACCGACGGGTTGGGCGGATCAAAGCAGGCGGGGTAGCGAGACGCCATCCATCCCAGCCCGGCCCGCCAGTCGGCCGGATGGGCCACCAGATCGAGCGCGAACCGCACCGGAGAAGCCGCGCTGATCCGGTGGTTGAGCCGCGAGAATACGAATTGCCCTTGCCGGCTCACCGTAAGCCGCAGGTCCAACGCCAAATCTTCGGGCGACAAGGCCGCCGTCAGGCCGACGTCGGTCGCGGCGTCCAGAATGCTCACCAGGGGGACGCCAAAGGCGTCGGCATCGGTCATGGTCCGCCCGCCGTAGTAGAGCGTCCGGTCGGCCAACGGCATGGGTTGAAGCGGATCGACCCAGCCCTTGGCATCCTTCGGGCGGCAGTCTGCCCAGGCGGTCCAATACTTGACCTCGGCCGGGTTCGGCCATCGCAAATGGGTTTCAATGGGCGTTGACCACGCTGGTCCGGCGCCGCGGACCTCGATTTCCCAGCGAATGCTCTGGCTGGCCGGCACGAATCGCTCCACCAGCAGGCAGCGATTCTTGTTGGCGTCGTGGATCAACTGCTTCTGGAACTCCACCCCGCCGCCATCGAGCTGTCGAGTGACAACCGCGCCTTCTCGTCGGCAACCGCCCAAAATCGTTTCCGCTGAGATAGCCCGCGGCAGAGACTTGTCGCCGAGGGCCAGAGCCCGGATTCGCCCATCGGTACCCAACCGAACCGAGATGTTCTTCGCCCCTACCTGAAACGACGGCGGCTCGGCCGCGAAGGCCACGGCGGCGGAGTGGAAGATGCAGAAGGCCAACCAAACCGCGGCGAAGGAAAGCTGAAAGCGGAAAGCGGAAAGCCGAAGGCGGCCGCTCCGGCGTCGATCTTGCATTTTGCATTTTGCACTTTGCATTTTGCATTCTTCCTTTGTCGTGTCATCTCGCTTTCCGTCGTGGCAGAACGCTCATCGGCCAAGTATACCAAGTAGCCTTCCGGATTTCACCCGGCGACGGCGGATTGTTCACCACCGGCGCGCAGAGGAATCAGGGATAAGGGCGGCGCGTTGAGAGCCACGCGAAAATCCGAAAGTGGAAGGCGGTGGGCGAGGGACCGCGCTGGGCGACGGGGATTCATCATTTTGTTTTTTTCGATTCTCACTTTTCAATTCTCATTTACTTGTCTTCCTCTGCGTCCTTTGCGTTCTCTGCGGTTCCATTGGTAAACCGGGCCAGCGGCCGTCCTGCCGTCGCTTGCTCCGTGAGCCGGCGTCCGGTAGATTGAGACCTGCGGCCCCCCAAAAATACCTTCCGGAGAGAAAGCCATGCGCCCACCCGCGAACCATAACGAACCGCCTGTTTCTCGTTGCATACCCGCTTCGCGTCGCGATTTCCTGAAGGCCTCCACGCTGGCGGCGGGGACGGCGGCGTTTGGCGGCCTGTCCTTGGCTCGCAGCGCCCATGCGGCCGGCGACGACACGATCCGCATCGCCCTGGTCGGCTGCGGCGGACGCGGCACAGGCGCGGCTGCCCAAGCCCTCTCGACCAAGGGACCAATCAAGCTGGTGGCCATGGCCGACGTGTTCCCGCAGCGGCTCAAGAATAGCCACGAGCAACTGAAAAAAGAGTTCGCCGACAAGGTGGCCGTGCCGAAGGACTGCCGGTTCCTTGGCTTCGACGGCTACCGCCAGGCAATGGCTTGTCTGCGGCCGGGCGATATCGTGTTGCTGACCACCCCGCCCGCCTTCCGCTGGGTCCACTTCGGCCACGCCATTGAGAAGGGCATCAATACCTTCATGGAGAAGCCGACCGCGGTCGACGGCCCGACCAGCTGCAAGATGTT
>JAJYGU010000018.1 GCA_021784975.1 Planctomycetota bacterium | reverse complement strand
GGGCACCGGACCCGAGCGGGGCACAGAGCTCGCCCCAGTGACGAGCGGGACTTACGACCCGCCGCGTAGCGACGCTTGAGGGTACTCGGGACAGTCCCCCGTGAGCGGTTCCCCGCGACTGGAACTTGGCAGGCGGCTTTGCTAACATAGGGGCATTGCCGCTGGAAACAGGAGCCCTCCCATGATCGCTCTCGAGGAGAAGCCGCTGATTCAACCGGCGGCCCACCGGCGCGTCGCTAGCCCGCGGCTGATGTCGGTGGATGCCTTGCGCGGCTTCGACATGTTCTGGATCGTCGGCGGCCGGGCGGCCGCCTTGGCCGCTGTTGCCCTGTTCATCCATCCGCTCCCGCGCTGGTTCGAATCCCAGTTCGAACACCCGCAGTGGGTCGGCTTTACCTTCTGGGACCTGATTATGCCCACGTTTCTGTTCCTGGTGGGCGTCTCCCTGCCGCTGGCGTTCGCCAAGCGGATGGAGCAGGGGCAGATCCGCGGGCAGCTCTATTTCAAAATCGTGCGGCGGACTCTGTTGTTGATCCTTTTCGGCACGATGGCCAGCGGCCATCTGCTGGAGTACGACTTGTCGAAACTCTGCCTCAGCAACGACACGCTGGAGGCCATCGCCTGCGGCTATTTGGTGGCCAGCATCGTCATGCTGAACCTTCCCATTGCCGGCCAGGCGATCACCATCGGCGTCCTGCTGGTCGGCTACTGGCTGCTGATGAGCTTCGTTCCGATCCCCGGACACGGGGCAGGCGTCATCGAGCCGCACACCAACGTGGCCACCTACCTCGACAGTCTCATCATGGGGAGTCATAACAACACCGAGAGCTATACGGGCTTCCTGACCATCATGGGATACGCCGCCACCGTGCTGATCGGGGTGATGGCGGGCCACCTGCTGCGATCGGGTCTCCGGCCGCTTGCCAAGGTTGCGGTGCTGGTCTTGAGCAGCCTGGGTTGCTTCATCGGCGGCTGGCTGTGGGCGACTTATCTCGGCTTTCCGATCATCAAGCACTGCTGGTCCAGCTCCTACGTTCTTTGGGCGGCCGGCTGGACCTTCTTGCTGCTGACGGTGTTCTACACGGTCATCGACGTCTGGGGCTGGCGGCGGTGGGCCTTCCCGTGCGTGGTCATCGGCATGAACGCGATCACCGCCTACATGATCTTTAACGTCATCGGGCGCAGGACCTTCCCGATGATTGCCGATATCCTGGTCGGCGGCCTTGCCTGGCGACTCGGCTACTTTGGCGACTTTCTGCTGACACTGGCGACCTTTCTGGTGCTCTGGCTGGTCCTGCTGCACCTGTATCGACAGAAGATTTTCCTACGCGTCTGACTATTTGAGCAGTTACCCCAAGGAGGTGCGCCATGCCGCGCCTGAAAACACTCGTCGGAACGCTTTTGTCGCTGGCCGTTGCCGGGCCGGGGACTGGCTCGTTTTTTTCGGCCCGCTTCGCCAGCTCCCTTGTGTACGCCGGAGGGCCGAAAAAAATGTGCCTGTCCCCTTGCCCCAAGGGGGACAGTCCCATTTTCGCGGCCGACCACCGCCGACCATCTACCGATGGTGCCCGGGCGGTGCCCGTGGCGGTTTCTGAAGAACCGGTCCTCCCGGCCGCGAAAATTGGGACAGTCCCCTCGGCTCTGGCGGACGACGAGGCCGTGCTCATGAAGGCGGGGGTGGCGCGGGCAGTCATCACCCCCGACCACTACACCGAGCTGGTCGGCGTAATGGGCAAGAAGCTGGTCGCCAAAGACCACGACCTGTTCGCCCGAGCGTTGGTCCTCAACGACGGCCGCACCCGCCTGGCCATCGTCACCTACGACTTGAATTGTCTTGACGTGGCCACCCCTATCCTCCGCTCCCGTTGCCGGAAGGAACTGGGGATCGATCCGTCGCGGCTGCTGTTGCTGGCCACCCACAACCATGCCGCCCCGATCCAGATCGTGCCCGGCAATTTCGCCTACGGCCGCTGGCTGGCGGACCGGATCTTCAAGCTCCTGCAAGAGGCGATCGCCGCCGAGGCCGGCCCGGTGGAAATCGGGGTCGGCTTCGGATACGGCTACTTTGTGCGGGCCTACGGCAACGCCCCAGCGGACTACGAGATCGAGGTCCTCAAGGTCAGCCGCGGCGGCAAGCCGCTGGCCCTGCTGTTCAACTTCCCCACCCATCCCATGCAGTCGTCGGAGACGCGGGTCGACGTGGGACACCCCGGCTACGCCTGCGACGCGATCGAGCGGGCCATGCCCGGCGTGCAGGCGATGTACGCCGACGCTTGCGGCGGCAACCAGTTCCCCACCCACGCGCTAATCATGTTCGGCTCGGCAAGGCAGGTGAAGGCGTCGGGCGAGGAGTTCGCTCGCCGCGCGCTGAAGATCGCCGGCGGTCCGCTTACGAGCGTAAGCGGCAAGATCACCGGGACATTGCAGGTCATCTCGCTTCCTTTGGCCGCGCCGCTCTCCTACGAGGCCGCCAAGAAGCTCGCCAAGGAGAAGCAGGTGCCGCTCGGCATCGGGCTGGTCCCTTATCCGCACCCCGACCGCGGCACCAACTGGATCCGCGAGCTGCTGCGGCACTACGAACAGAAGATCCCTTTCCCCAAGCGA
>JAJYGU010000334.1 GCA_021784975.1 Planctomycetota bacterium | reverse complement strand
GCGCCGCCATATCCTCGAATTGCCGGATGTGGAAGTGAGCGAGCCGCAGGACATTTCAGATACCCCATCGTACCAGGCCGATCCGCCCGAGCAGTCGACCTCATCGCCCGCCCACCAAGCAACGGCAGCCAGACCTCGGCAGTCTTTGCGATCGTCATGGCGCCAAAGCACCTGGCTGCGCTTGGCGGTGGCCGCCGGCATCTTGGCGTGCGTCGGGGCGATCTGGTGGCTGGAATCGTCTTCCGGGCCGGCCAGGGCGCTGGCCCGAGCCAATCGCGACTTGCAAGCGGGCCGTGCCGATCAGGCCCTGGTTCAAACCGAACGATTGCTGGCCAAGAAGCTCACTCCGGCCGATCAGGCGCGAGCCAAGCAGTTGTTGGAAGAGGCCGGTTATCGCGTGGCCGATGCCAAGCTGAGGGCCAAGGATTTTCAAGAGGTATTGGAGATCGACCATCGGGTGGCGCGGCTGGCGCCGGATTCGGGCCGATTGGCTAACTTGCGGCTTCAGGCCGAACGCGGCATCCCGGCGGAGTATGCCCTGTCCGATGCCGGCTCGCTGGCCACTTATGGCTACGAAATGGATGGCTCGTCGCGCAGAAAATCGCTGCCCGTGATTGACCAGACCACCGAACGATTGGAGAAGGAATACCAAACGGCCATCGCCGCCCATCCCCGCGACGCGGGCCTGCTATTGAATCGCGGCCAGTTTCTCTTGAGCCAGGCGCGAGCCGACGAAGCCCGCCGTTGCTTTGAGACCGTGCTCGCGCAGGATGGTCAGAACCCGATTGCCCAACTGGGGCTGGGGCTGTCCGACTTTGAAGAAGGCAAGCCGGCTGCCGCCCTTGCGCACTTTGAAACCGCCGCCAGGCTGGATCCGCACAGCCTTGCCGCTTCTTTCAACCTGGCGGTTTGTCTTCAAGCCCTGCATCGGCCCGCCGAGGCGGCGAAGTGCTGGCAACAGGTCCTAAGACTCACCAACGACGCGCAATTGCGAGCCAGAATCGAGTCTCACCTGTTGGAGATGAAACAATAAACGAAAGGGGACGGTCCCGATTTTCGCGGCGGAGAAGACTTGCCACTTCGATACCACCTTTCTCGACGCGAAAATGTACGGCTGAAGGGGACAGTCCCATTTTCGCGGCTTCCTGCCGCGAAAATTGGGACAGTCCCCGTGAACGCCCCGCTGCCCACTGCTAGAAAAGGAAAGGGGACTGCCTGATGGGTTATCAAACGATCAAGTGGACCTGTTGGCTGCTGGGGCTGTTCAGCCTTGGCCTGCTGCCGCCTGCCCGCAGCCAGCCGCCGGAGGCGCCGGGCGAGCGAGCGATTTCACTCGAATCGTTCCGGCCCCAGTGGCACGTGGGCGACCGCTGGATGGTGGAAACAAGCACTTTGCCGCTACAGGCGTCGCTCGGCTGCAAGGAGACGACCCGCGGCACGCCCATCTCGTGGCAGTTCACGGTGCGGGCCGTGGAACGACTGTTCGATTGTGACTGCTATCGGATCGAGGTCCAGCCGCTGCCCATCGGCTCTTCTCCCTCGCGGACCACCTTCTGGGTCGACCGCCGGTCGCTGAGCTTGCGGCAAGTGCAGACGCAGCTTATGGTCGCGGGCCAGTTGCGGCGCATGACCGAAAGCTACCGGTTCAATAACGGCCAGCCGGCGCCGATCCTGGGCCCTTTGACCGCCCTGCCGCTCGATCTGCCTCTATTCACTGCGGGGCGGGCCAAGGGTCTGCAACGATTCAGCTACGAGGCCGTGGCCGGCCCCAGCGGCCGAAAGGCCTTGGGCGACTTGGGATTCCTCATCAGCGTCGAGCAGGAGATCGCGCTCGCCACGGCCCAGCGCGCCAAGGCGCTCGTGCCCCAAGATTTCGCCAAGGACTTGGAGACCAAACCGGCGATCGAGGTGCGGTTGAAGAGCCGCCAAGGCCAGGTCCGCCAGTTGTGGAAGCCGGGATGCCCTTGGCCGGTGTACGCCGACAACGGCCCAACGGTCGCTCGCCTGATGAAAGTGGTCCCGGCCGCCGCTCAACCCAGTCATTTGCCGGAGGTGCAGCCATGAAGCGTCGCCGATGTTCTCGTTTAGCGGCCGTCCAAGAACAAGTTGGGGACTGTCCCAATTTTCGTCCGACGAAAATGGGACTGTCCCCTTGGCGAAAGTGGAAGTTACTACTGGACGGCCGCTTAGGGGTTGCCGTTGGGCTGCTGGTCGGCGTGGCGTCTTGCCTCCCCGCCGCCGCGGAGACGATCGTCGAAAGCGGCCAGGCCAAAGTCATTCCTTGGTCGGGCTACTGGTGGCCGATCCGCCAAGGCGGCCTCACCGCCCCGTTGGGCAAGTACGATCAGCTTACCGGGCATCAAGCGGCCGCCTGGGAGCAGCAGAAGCATCCCTCCGGGCCCAATGTCCCGCAGTGGTTCGGCTTCTGCCATGCGTGGTCCGCCTCGTCCGTCATGGAAAAGGAGCCCACCCAGCCGGAAACCGCTCCATCCGGCGGGCAGCCGGTCGCCATCCGCGTCGGCGACCAGAAGGGCTGGCTGGCCGCCTGCCACACCCAGGATGTGGCCAACACCTATGGCCAACGTTTCACCGGAACAAACCCCGCGGAAGACTATCAG
>JAJYGU010000339.1 GCA_021784975.1 Planctomycetota bacterium | reverse complement strand
GTGGTCCTCAGTCTCCCCAGCCCGCGGCTTAACGGCTCTTCGGGTGTCTTGCCTTGGGCCTTGAACCCTTGCGGAAGACGTTGCCGCCGGTGTGCAAGTCCATGCTCATCTCTCGCAGCTCGCTGCGGACCTGGCCGGCCATCTCGGCCATCTGGTCGTGCATGTCCCGCATGTTCTGGCGGAATCCGCTCAACTGATCCTTCACTCCCTGGGCGAGGTGCTGAACCTGCTCGCGAGTGTCCTGAAACAGTTGATGCCGATCGGCCTGCGCCTGATCGAAATCCTGACGCATTCGGGTGAACTCTTCGGTAAAGGTTGCCATTTTGATGATCCCTTTCGATCCGATGGTGTCGTGGTTTGGACAAATGCGCCCTGTCGGGCAGATATGTGTTTTTTGGCACACCAACCGCCACGAAGCCAAGCTGGCCAGAATGTGGTCAGCCCCCGACGTTGCCCCAACCCACCACAAGCTGGGCCAGCTCGGCTTCGAGCGGAAACCCCTCCCTGGCTGTTAGCCGACTGCTCAGGCCGGAGCGGCAGCCGTGGCGGTCAAGCCAATCGCCTCGGCGTACTTGAGGTACGTCTCGACACTGGCGATGACCACGCGAGCCTCGATCGACAGAAGCTCGATGCCGACCAGCGACACCTTCGCCCAAGCGTCGATCACAATACCCTTGTCCAGAATGCGGTCCACCACTTCGGCCAGGCTGGACGAGTCCGTGGATTTCTGAACGTTCGCCATAGCAACTCTCCTCTCAGAAAGGACGATTCGGCAACCTCGGACTTACGCCATCCAAGTGCGGAATCATGGGACCAAAACCTGCTATTGTTGTAACAGTGAATCGGCATACTCACGTGAGATCGTCACGTCGCGATCCATTGTTGAAGTGAACCGTACCTCGATTTGTTGCACAGTCAAATTGATCCGACGAGTTGCCCCAGAGCGCGCACTCATTCAGGCCGGAAATCGCCGAGAACGGAGCACGCCGAGTTGGAGTCTGCTCCTGCGGAGTCGAAGTTCACCGCGTGGGATGCGATATTTTCCACCGCAGCCCGCCGGGCGGCTGGCGCGCGGAGAGAAATGAGCAGGTAGGGTGGAAAATGTCGCATCCGCCTGGAGCAAACTCGCCGGCACGCCGAATCGCCGGCGCACTAGGTTATATTGATGCGGGAGAATGCCGATACGGCATGAAGTGCAGCCTGGCCAATTGGTAGCGGCCCACCACGGATCGACGCTCTCTCGATTTGCAGACTTTAGAACTCAGCCGAACACCACGACTACGAAAGGGGAACTGCGGTGGCGCGAGTCAGTCAAGATGATACCAAGCAGAGTTCGTCGAAATCGTCGGACAAGGTCCTCAAGGGCTCGTTCGGTCTGGGCGGGCTGCTCGGTGGCCTCGGCGGATTGATCGAGAAGCTGGGCGAGCTGGCCGAAGCCGGAGAGGAACTCTCGCGATCCGGCGAGCTCAAGGACGCCAGCGGCAAAATTCGCGGCGTCTACGGAATCAATGTCAGGACCGGGCTGGGTGAGGGTGGTCAAACCGAGCTGAAAATCGAGCCTTTTGGCAACGTTCGCGGCAGTCCCGCCGACCGCCCCGGCGACCAGGACGTGCGCGAGCCGCTGGTGGACATCCACGAAGAAGACGACCATGTGCTGGTTCTGATCGAGCTTCCCGGGGTAGCCAAAGAGAATGTCGATCTGAAACTGGCCGACGGCCGGCTGGAACTCTCGGCCGAACGCGGCCGGACGACCTACCGCAAGCAGATCGATCTGCCCGACCACTGTACGGCGGATCGTATGAGCTGGGAATGTAGCAACGGCATCCTCCAGGTGCGTTTTAGTCGCTAGGGCATTACGGCGTTTCGAGCGGGTGGTCCGACGGGAGCCCCGCCCGCTCGGGTTTTTCCACAGGGGCTCTCTCGCTTTCTGGAGGCGCGGGCACTATGGCAGATTCTTCCACGGCCACCCAGGAAATCACCCTGAAGGTCAGCGAATCGACCGGCAGAGACGTGGGCCGAGGGCTGGCCCGCATCGATCCGGCCGACATGCGCCAACTGGGCGCCGAGATTGGCGATCTGGTAGAAGTCACCGGAACGAAGACCACCGTCTGCAAGCTGCTGCCGGCCTTCAAGGAACATCGGGGCAAGGGACGCATCCAGATTGACGGGATCATCCGCGAAAACGCCGGGGCGGCGATTGGAGAGTCCGTGGCCGTTCGCCGGGTGGCCGCCCCGCCGGCGACCCAGGTGGTCCTCGAGCCGCTGGGCTATGCGCCCTCCAATCGCGACCTGGAATACATCGGCAGTCTGCTGGACGGCCTGCCGGTGGTGGCCGGCGATCGCGTGCGGGCAACCTTGTTCGGCAACCGCTATGCCGATTTCCAAGTCAAGAGCACGGCCCCGGCCGGCACGGTGGTGATCGTCTCCGACACGCTGTTGAAGATTGGCGGCCCCCGCAAGAGCGAGGCCGGCCGCCCGGCGGCTGCCCCCGCCGCTGCGCCCGCCATTTCCTACGAAGACATCGGCGGCTTGCGGCGGCAGCTCGAACGCGTGCGGGAGATCGTCGAGCTGCCCCTGCGCTACCCGGAACTGTTCGAGCGGTTGGGCATCGAGGCCCCCAAGGGCGTGCTGTTGTTGGGGCCGCCCG
>JAJYGU010000409.1 GCA_021784975.1 Planctomycetota bacterium | reverse complement strand
AATCGCGGGGATCAGACACATGGTCGAGCTTGAGTTCGACTGACGTACGGCAGCCGCCGGAAGGCGGTGTGTCGATGTTGGCCACCACCTTGCCGGTGCCCAGGATGATCTGCTGCGGCTGGTCGAACTTCATCACCGTGACCGGCGCTCCGATCGGCCAGAGGACCTGCGGCGAGACGCCAATCCCCGACTCGCTGTGGCTGCGGAGGATCATGGCCTCGGGCGGTTCGCCGAAGCCGCGCAGGCGGGTAGCCGACGTGCAATGGGCCCCCATCAGCGTGCCGTTGACGGTGTTCGGAGCGGGGTCCTGCTGAAAGCCGGGCCGTCCGCACAACAGCGAGCAGAGCCGCATCGATATGCCCGCGTTCCAGTCGCACTCGCAAAAGCCGACGTGTCCCTCGTCGTTGAGCCGCTGCCAGGCCATGCAGGGCGGGCAGGGGATGCGGCGCTCCTGGACCAGCCCCAGGCAGTTCAGCGACATGCCCTGGCAGTTCTCGGCCGCCATGATCCGCCTGGCGACGACGTAGGTTTTGGCCGCATTGAGGATATCGGCGGCATTGGGCTCGACGATCCTTTGCGATGCCCGGTAGAACTGGTTGGCCAAGCTTCTCACCTGGGCGTCGGTGTCGGTCTTGGCCAGCTCGTCGGTCCAACGCTTCAAAGGGACGTAATGCAGGGTAGTGCCGATAACGGCCAACTGCTTGTCTTCGGTCTTGTCGCCGTTGACAACGCACAGCCGACTGTACTTCATGTCCCAAATCGTCCGCAGCATGCGCATCCCGGTAGCCAGCCAGCCGTAGTCCTGGGTGGCGGCCACGAAACACCGCGGCGCCTGGCGAGTCGCTTGCAGGTGGCCGGTGAAGGAGGTGCCCATCGGACTGAAGACGATGGTCGGCAGGTCGCCCTTGGCGGCGGCAAACTTGTTGGTGTGCGGCCAGTAGTCGGGGGCCAACGCGCCGACGACCACGATCATGCCGTCCGGCGGGGATTGCTTGCACTCATCCAGCAGTTTATCGACCGCCGGCAGATCGGCGACCGGCTCGGCATCCACCTGGAGATCCACGTCCAACTCCTTGGCGGCGTCGCGCATGGTCTTGAGATAGTCGGCCTCGCGGGCCTTGATGTCGTAACTCGCACCAGGCCAGCCCATCCAATACCGCTCCACTTTGGGGCGGAAGAAAGCAACGCGGATCCGCGGTCGGGCGGCCCGGGCAGGCGAACCGGCCGCCAACGCCGACGAGGCCAGCCCCATCAAGCCGGATTGCGCCGCCAACGCCGATAAGCCCACCGTGGTCATGAAGTCCCGTCGATCCATCGAGGCACAACAACCGCAACCCTGGTGACAATGCGAATGGACGTGTTCTTCCGACATGGCGTGCCCTCCGGTATGATGAACTGAACAAAACGTCTGGCGGATAGCCCGGCGATCCAAGCCGCTATCCTAGCCGGCATTGACGGTCAATGCAACTTCTTGCCACCAGTGCGCGGGGACGGTCCGGATTTTCGCGGCGGAGAGGACCTGCCCCCCTGAGTTCGTTGCGGGCACCGCCGCGAAAGTGCGATTGTCCCCCTCAGGACATCAAATTAGGAGCTATCTCGTGGTGCAAACCTCTCGTCGTCGCGATTTCCTGCGATGGTTAGGCGCCGCCGGCTGTGGCCTGGGCTGGGCAGCCGCCCGTAGGCCGTCGCTCTGGGCGGGCGAGCTCACCGACGCTACCCCGCACGCCGCCAAACATGGCTGGCGGGTCGGCGCCTCCGCCTGGACCTTCCGCCAATACTCGTTTCTCGACATGCTCGACCGGCTGCAATCGCTCGGCCTGCGGTACCTGGAAGCGATGGCGTGGCAGCCGGTGGGCAAAGAGTATGCCGGGCTGCACACCAATGAAGCCATGTCGGAGGACGTGGTGAAGGCGATGCAACAGCGGCTGGCCGACCACGGCGTCAAGCTGCTGAGCTGTTACATGCGCGAGTTGCCCAACAATGAGGCGGCCTGCCGCCGAAAGTTCGATTGGGCCAAAGAGATCGGATTGGAGTACCTCACCGGCGAGCCACTACCGGATGCCTTGGACCTGCTGGAAAAGCTGTGCGACGAGTATCAGATCTCGCTGGCGATCCACAACCACCCCAGGCCGCATTCGCTCTATTGGAATCCCAACGCCCTACTCCGGGCCGTCCGCGGGCGCAGCAAACGCATCGGGGCGTGCGCCGACACCGGCCACTACCTGCGATCCGGGCTGGATCCGGTCGCCTGCCTCAGGAAGTTGCAAGGCCGCTTGATCGGGCTGCACCTGAAGGACCTCGCCCAAGCCGGCAAGGTCGAGGCCCACGAGGTCCCCTGGGGACAAGGCGTCGGAAACATCGAAGGCGTCCTCCGCGAGGTCCAACGGCAGCGGGCACGGGTCGTCTTTGACGTGGAATACGAAGAGCCGGGTGACCGGCGGGGCGAGATCGCTCGCTCGCTGGCCTTTTTCGATCGTGTCGCCGCCCGGCTGCCCGCCTAACGGCCCGGTAACGTGGAGCGCACCAACGGGACAAAAGACCCACAGCCCGGTGCTTATCACCCCACTTTCCGCACATCTGGCAATGGTTTTCTTCGAATTTCCGTGCCGGCGGATGGCGTCGCGCCACGGAGCTTCAACGAGCGTTCGGCGAGCAGCGCGCGG
>JAJYGU010000027.1 GCA_021784975.1 Planctomycetota bacterium | reverse complement strand
CTGGCTCGGTGTCTAGCGATCTCCCGCAGCGAGGACAACGCAAAAATTGCCCCTCGGCGGACGCGAGCGCAGGGACGTCCTGTCGGCAATGGAAACACCACATAACGGTCTTAGGATCGACCGATGGCGTGGTAGACTGTAGCGTTTCCGCAGGTTCTGTAGGCTCAAGCCCTTCGGCAGGGTTAAAATGGGAGCTGTGGCGAGAACGGCGAAGGGGATGCGAGGAGTGGGGGGCTAAGTGCTTCGTTAATCCCTGACCTCTGATCCCTGCCCCCTGACCCCTTCCTCCCACCACTCCCCGCGCAGCCAGTTGCACAACATCTTGATCTGATGCACGGTGAGGAGGTTCTGGGTGGGGGCGGACGAGGGGGCGTAGGCGGGCATGCGGTCGTTGAGATTGCCGTAGTAGTGTTTATCGGCCGGGTTGCTAATGAGCCCGGCGATCCACTGTGGCGAGCCGTAGCCGGTCAGCTTGGGTGCTTTGCCCAGGGCGCCCTTGTCGTGGAACTGATGGCAGTCGGTGCAGCCAAAGTCGCCGACGATCAATTTTCGCCCCTCGGCGATTTCTTGGGCATCTTTGGCATCCAGCTCGCGTTGCGAAGCCAACTCCGCCTCCGCCGAGAGCGCCTTGATTACTCGCTGGAGGTCCTTCTTTCCGCTCTCGTCCTGGTCGGCCAGGGTATCCTTCACGAAACCCACCATTTTTCCGCTACGGAATCTGGTGTTGCCGAAGTAGGCCGGGCCGCCGATCTGCTTCGGATCGAGCAGCCCGGCCAGCCAGCCGCGGCTGGCAAACCCCGCCAGGTTCGGGGCGGATGGTTTTTCGGCCGCAATGTCGCCGCCAGCCGCGCGATCGCCGGCGTGGCTGTGGCAACTGTCGCAGTGTTGCACGAACAGCCTTGGGCCTTCGGTTTTGGGATCGTTGTGCAAGAGCGTCAACCCGCCGGTGGCGGGAATCCCCAGATGTTCGGCCAATTGGCAGACCCGCTCGGCTTGTTGCTCTTCGGCCGCTACAGCCGCCCGATACGCCGGATCGGCGCGATCTTTGGCCAGCGAGACCCACGACATGACGACCAGCGCGATCAACACCGCAGCGGTGAAGACCAGATTGAAGATATGGCCGAGGAGATACCGGGCTGCAAACGGCATGAGTAGTAGGATGCAGACCAGCCCGCCCGGCACGATGAAGATTGGCATGATGCCCCATTGGCCGGGAAAGAGGTGGGAGAACTCGTACACCCCCACCAGGAACCACTCGGGCCGGGCAGCGGCGTAGGCATTGGCCGGATCGGTGTCGGCGGGCGAGCCGAGCGGGGCGCCTGCCTGCGGCAGCCGCGCCCCGTGTTGCAGACAGAGGGCCAGAACCACGACCATCACCGCAAGGCAAGCGGCGGCGCTGCGCCAGGCTTGTCGTGGCCAATACGGTTCGGCCTGTTCGTCTGCGGCCAGCACGACGGCGGCGCGGCGGGCGAAGACGACGTACAGCGCCAACAGCACGGCCAGCCCCGCTCCGAACAAGCCGACGTGCAGGGCAAAAAAGCGGGTCAGCGAGTGGTGCCCCAACGCCGGACCCGGGCCGCCGATGGCAAGCTTCAGGAGACCATCGCCCACCAGCGGCAGCATGGTGAGGAAGCCGGTCCGGGTCTTCGTGGCCGCGTAACCGTTCCGGTCCCACGCGAGCAGATCGCCGGTCAGCGCGGCGGCCAGAGCGCACAGCCCCAGGCCCACGATAATCCAGAATACCAGTTCGCGGGGAGCACGGCAGGCGCGGGTGACGATGGTCTGCACCACAAAAATAATCAGAACCCCCAGCAGCACGTGGGCGGAGTAGTGGTGCATCGCTCGCAGCAGCCAGCCGCCAAGAACGTGGTATTGCACGAAATAGACGCTTTCCCAAGCCGTCTGTGCACTCGGGCTGTAATAGGTCCAAAGGATGAAGCCGGTGATGGCCTGAACGCAGACCAGGAAGAGGATGGTGGCCGGCCACACCTGGCACCAGCAGGCCCCGCCGGGGACCGGCGAGTCAGCCAGCCAGGTCAGGCCCTTGCCCAGGCTGGTGCGATCGGCAAACCAGGAAACCAACGCCTTCATGGGGTGAACCTCGATATCGCTCGGGATGCCGCGGGGCCAAGCCCACAACGGTTGTTATCCTTGGGCCACCTTGGCCGCGATTCCGGTGCGGAAGGTCTGGAACTTCACCCAGACCTCGTTCCGGTTGCGGATTTCCACCTCCAACGCGTCCATGTCGCGCGGGCTGGGAGAAACCCGGTCGGTCCGTTTGCCGTCCAGGTCGAAATTGGCCAGGTGGCAAGGGCAGACAAACTTATCGCCGTGCGGCGTGCTCTGCACACCGATCGAGCAGCCGGCATGGGGACAGATCACTTGCAGGGCCTTGGCTTGATCGCCCAGGCGACGAAGAAAGACGGCGCCGATCGGCTGGTCGGGAAAGCAGTTCCAGGCATCCTTTCGGTTGGCGACCACTGCGAACCTCCGCGGCGTGCTGTCCTCGGGCAGGGCGTCGAGCGAGGCGAGCCGCAGCCATTGGCCGCTCTGGCTCTTTTGCCGCAGGGGATTCAAGAAGGCAACCAGTCCGGTCACCGCCGGCACGGCCAACGCGGCCCCGCCGAAGAGCACGGCCGCGGCCTGTTCGAGAAAACCGCGACGGCCCGAGTTGGCCATGCGATCCGGG
>JAJYGU010000485.1 GCA_021784975.1 Planctomycetota bacterium | reverse complement strand
GATTCCGACGAACTGTTCGACGCAGCCCGCGAAAAGGTGCGGGCGTTCCTGAACGCCCCCGAGGCAGCCCAGATCATCTTCACCTCGGGGGCCACCGCCAGCATCAACCTGGTGGCCCGGACCTGGGGCGACGCCAACCTGCGTTCTGGCGACGAAATCTTGCTGACCGAGATGGAGCATCACTCCAACCTCGTCCCTTGGCATCAACTGGCCGAGCGGACCGGGGCCGTGCTGCGCCATATCCCGCTGACCGACGACGGACAGCTTCAACTCGACACGCTCGACAGCTTGCTGACCGAGCGGACCAAGCTGGTGGCGGTGACCGCCGTCTCCAACGTGCTGGGGACCAGGAATCCGGTGGCCGAGATCGTTGGGCGGGCACACGAAGTGGGAGCAGTGGCGCTGATCGACGGGGCGCAGAGCGTGCCGCACCAGAAAACCGACGTGCAGGCGCTGGATTGCGACTTCTTGGCCTTCAGCGGGCACAAGATGCTCGGCCCATCGGGCGTGGGCGTGCTCTACGGCAGGCGCGAACTGCTGGAAGCCATGCCGCCGTTTCTGGGCGGGGGGAGCATGATTAGCCGGGTATGGCTGGACCGCTTCGAGCCGGGCGAGCTGCCCCACAAGTTCGAGGCCGGCACGCCGCCCATCGTGCCCGCCATCGCCCTGGCGGCCGCCATCGACTACCTCAGCACGATCGACTTCGAGGCCCTGGCCGAGCACGAGCGGCGGCTGACCGAGCGGACGCACGAGGTACTGGCCGCGATCGGCGGGGTGAGGATTCTCGGTCCCGCGCCGGCACTGAAAGGTGGAATCGTGAGCTTCACCTTCGAGGGCGACCACCCCCACGCCCACGACGTGGCCGAGGTGGTCGATCGCTACGGCGTAGCCCTGCGGGCAGGCCACCATTGCGCCATGCCGCTGCACCAGCGTTACGGCGTGACCGCCACCGCCCGGGCCAGCTTCTATTTCTACAACACCCTCGATGAGGTCGACCGCCTGGGCGAGGCCCTGCTGCACGTAAAACGCCTCTTCCGGCGGAAGTAAGACGTGTGCCCCCACTCCCGTTGGGAGAAGGGCAAGGGGTGAGGGCGGGCAGGAACGCGGGCTGGCGTCAACGCGTTGGGCGCTCTGGCCAAACAAAACGAATACGTCCAATTGCTTGCCGGGGACAAACAAAGGGGATAAGTCCGATTGTTTGCCTCCCCTTTCCTCACCATGGGTCATCCGGCAATATTGGACTTATCCCCTTTCCTCACCCCTCACCCACGCGATGACCCGGATTTGCCGCACGTCGCTCCGCGACGGGCCGAAGAGACTCAGAACTCTGGCGAAATCTGCTTCAGCCGCCGCTCGGTTTCCGCCATCAGGGCATCCTCGGCTGCCTCATCGGCCGCCTCGTAGGTGACCGAGAAGCGCAGATACGCCCCGGCGTCATCCCAGGGGACCGTGCAGATCGAGTGTTCGGTGATGAGATACTGGCTGAAGGCCTCGGCAGTGGCGAAGCTCAGGCCGCCGGCCGCGGCCTTCGGGCTGGACGTGTAAAGGAAATACGATCCGCCCGGCATGCGGCAGGCAAAGCCGCAGCGCGAGAGCGTCGCCACCAACTTCTTGAGCCGTCGCTGGTACTTTTCTCGGGTCCGGCGGGGAATCTCCGCGTCATCGAGTGCCGCCGCGGCCGCCTTCTGAACGGCGATGAACTGGCCGGAGTCGCAGTTGTCTTTTACGTCGGCCAGCGCTCGGACGATCCGCCGGTGGCCGCAGAACCAGCCCATCCGCCAGCCGATCATGTTCCAGCCCTTGGACATCGAGTGGATTTCGATGCCCACCTCGCGGGCCCCCGGCACTTGCAGGAAGCTCAACGGCGGCCCGTCGTAGCTGAGCATCAGGTGGGCGGCGTCTTGGACCACCACAATCCGGTTTTCCTGGGCAAACTCAATGACCCGGGCGTAGAACTCGCGGCTGGCCACCTTGCCCGTCGGGCTGTTCGGGTAGTTGAGCACCAGCAACTTCGCCCGGCGGCGAACGTCGGCGGGAATAGAATCCAGGTCGGGGAGAAAATCGTTCTCGGCCAACAACGGCAGGCGGTAGACCTCGCCGCCGTAGTATTTGGTGTGGGTGCCGGCCACGGGATAACCGGGCACGGTCATCAGCGTCACCTCGCCGGGATTGATGAACACCGCCGGCAGCATGGCCAGGGCCGTCTTGGTGCCGATGCAATGGTTGATCTCGGTGGCCGGATCGAGCGGGACGTTGAACTCGCGGGCCATGAAGCGGGCGGCCGCCTCCTTGAACTGGGCGATGCCGTTGTCGGCATAGCCGCGATTCTCGGGCTTATGAATCTCGGCGGCCATGAGGCGGCGGACCGGCTCGGCCGCCATCTCATCGTTCTCGCCGATCCCGAAATCCAGCAGTTTGCGCTCGGGATGCTCGGCCAGGGCCTTGCGCTTGGCCCGCTTGATCTTCTCGAACTTGTAGATCTCGGTGCCCTTGCCGTATTGGCTGCCGCCGATCCGCTCCGCGAATAGTTGCTGAAAATAGGGGTCGCTCATGGTTTCTTGGTCAAGAGGAGGCGCGCAGGGGGTTAAATCTTGCCGAGAAATGCTGTAAGCTCGTTACAGGCATGTCGCAGCGACGGCACGGCAATCTCCGCAGACTTCGACGGGCATTGATCCGAGAAAGCGGCAACTGCGGGTGGGAGGTCCGACTGCG
>JAJYGU010000296.1 GCA_021784975.1 Planctomycetota bacterium | reverse complement strand
CCAGGTGGCCGAAGTCTGGCTGATCCGGAAGACGCCCTGAGGCGCTGCATGAGAATAAGCTGAAGATACTTGCTGCGCGGAATTCCGAAATCCGAAGCTCCAAATCCCAAACAAGTCCAAATCTCCAATTTCCACCCGACAATTTATTACTAATCGCCCGGTTAGGAGGAGGGGGACGGATGAACTCGTTTTTCCAAGGCTGTAGCCGTCCGCGCGGTAGTAGACGGGGCGGCCCGCCGCGTCGTTTGAGAGCTTTCGCGCGCTGTGCGGCAATAGAACGCGGCGAGGCGCCGCTTCTACGGATCGCAGCAGTCCTTCTGCTGCCGCTGGCACTGGCCTGCTTCGGCCCGTCGACCGCAGTGGCTGCGGATCGCGCGATCCGCACGTTGCCAGACCCGCTGGTGTTGGCCTCCGGGGCCAAGGTTCGGGGTTTGGAGGACTGGCCCGCGCGGCGGGCGGAAATGCGCAACCTGCTCTTGAGAGATGAGTACGGCGATGTCCCGCCTCCGCCGGCTTCGATACACACCGAGACGCTCGACTCCGGGCCGCTCTTCGACGGGGCGGCGCGGATGGAACATTTCGCCTTGTCGTGGCCCGAAGCGGCCGGCTTCCGCATGGAATGCGGCCTGATTACGCCAACTACGCCAGGGCCGCATCCGGTGATCATCGCCATCGATCCAGCGTGGGAACCGCAGGTGCGCGCCACCGCTCGGCAGGTGATTGCCCGGAGCTATGCTTTGGCAGGGTTGAAGTACCATGATGTCGATCCCGATAACGGCCGCCGCGACGTGGGCATCTATCCGTACTATCCGAAATGTCCTTGGCGCTCGCTGGCCGCTTGGGCCTGGGCGGCCTCCCGGCTGGCCGACTACTTGGTGACGCGAACCGATATTGATCGGACCCGGATGGCCGTTACCGGCCACTCGCGCTGCGGCAAGGCGGCTCTTCTGGCGGGCGCGTTGGACGATCGCTTCGCCCTGGTCGCGCCCCACTGCTCGGGCACGGGCGGAGCGTCCCTCTACCGGGTGCAAAACGCGGGGTCGGAAACGCTCGACCTGATCACCCGGCCGAATCGCTTCCACTACTGGTTCCTGCCGGCCTTCCGCAGCTTTGCGGGCCGCGAGGACAGCCTCCCCTTCGACCAGCACTTCTTGCACGCCCTGGTGGCCCCGCGGACACTGTTAGTCCTCCAAGCCCGTGACGATCATTGGGCCAATCCGCGTGGGGCTTGGGCGGCCTGCGTGGCGACCCTGCCGGTGTACCGGATGTACCACGTCGAAGACCGCTTGGCATATTCGATTCGCCCCGGCGGACACGACACCACACCAGGCGACTGGGAGACGCTCATGGACTTCGCCGACGTAGTGTTCCGCAGGGCGGGGCTGCACAATGGCAGTGTGGTGCGCGGCGAGGGCCTGCTCAAAGCGCCCGCCGGCTTGCCGTAAGAGTTAGGCTAGTGAGTCGCCGGTTTGGTTCCGGCGCGCTGCAACCGCTCGAGGGCCTGGCGGATGCGGACACGATGCCGCATGAAGGTGGCGTAGTCGAGATCATAGTCGGTCGCCTCGCGGGGTGTGCCGGTCAAGGCCCGGCCGGCCACATAGGCGACTGCCTCGCGGATCACTGCCTTGGCTTGCTGGTCGTGCTTGGCCTCGGCCCAATCCTGAAGCAGCGCCATCGCATTAAAATCCTCGATGCCGTCGCGCATCGCTTCCCAGCGGCGGCTATCGACCAGCGAGCGACCATCGCAGGCCACCCCGCCATAAGAAGGCCGACGGCCGGGGGCCGTCCCCCACAGGTCGTCGCAGTAGTAAACCCACCAGCCGCCGCCTTCGATCCCCCAGTGCCAGGCCAACCAGGGCTGGGCTCGATAAAATCCTAGCGGACGAACATTACGGCAATCGCCTGGCGGCGTGTAACAGGCGATGGGCTTGTGCGTGGCGCCACGCATGGCGGGAACCAGAGCGGGGTCCGAGAACTCCAAGTTGTCCATGCCGGGCTGCCAGACGTCGGTCAGCGGCTCCATCTCGCGGATCATCTTCACATTGATTCCTTCGCAAGGGTCGGCGTAGTTCTGCACCCGCGGGTCGACGGCCTTGTTGCGCCGCGCACCGCGCAGGAAGTTTGCATCGCTGCCCGTCAGCCCGGTTTCGTCCTCCACATAGAACATGACGTTGGTGTGGTCCAGCCCGAACCGTTTCAAATGCTCCAGCAAGGCGTTGAAATAGTTCCGCTGGGCGGTGCGGCGGAGTTCTTCGGTCACGGTCACGCCCGCGGGGAACGTTGGAACCGGCGGCTGGCTGCCGTAGAGAATCTTCATCACTTGTCTGGCCCGGCCGATGATGGCGTCGTGCTGCGACCAGTCAATGGCGCCGACCAGGTTCCCGGCAACGTCGGCCCGCGCGGCGGGTAAAGGCACCGCATACCAAAGGGTCTGCAAATGCTCGTTGAGATCCGGCACGGCATCGATCCCGTTAATCGTATTGCTCGACCAGAAACCGGCCAAAAAACGGCTCTTGGCCGGCAGGGCCACACTCGAGACTTCCAACTCGATGGTCAGGTTCCGAACGGTCGGAGCCGCGTCGAGGCTTCGCACCGGCCAGTTCAACAGGTAGCGGCCGGGTTCCAGCTTGGCCGTTCCGAGATTGATCCAGATTTGCTGGACCTGGCCGGGAGCGATGTCGATCAGCCCGCCTTGGGCCAGCTTCGGCAGCAGGT
>JAJYGU010000369.1 GCA_021784975.1 Planctomycetota bacterium | reverse complement strand
GCCACCTCGACGCCAACATGATTGCCTCCGCCGGCCGGGAGTTGGATCTCCAAACCATCGACCTCCTGATGATCGAGAACGTCGGCAATCTGGTGTGCACCGCCGGATTTGACCTCGGCGAACACCTGCGAATCGTCGTCCTCAGCGTGAGTGAAGGCGACGACAAGGCCGCCAAATATCCCGCCATCTTCCAGGGCTCCCAGGCTTTGTTCATCACCAAGATCGACCTGCTGCCCTATAGCGACTTCCGCCTGGAGCGGATTACCGCCGACATGAAGCGACTGGCCCCCGAGGCATCTGTGTTCCAGGTCTCCGCCCGACAAGGCGACGGCATGCCGGCGGCCGCCGATTGGCTGGCGGCTCAGGCGGTTCACCGCTAGGGAGTGTAGTCATTCGAGCTCATGGGGATTTATCGCGTGCCACGCTAGACTGCCGCAATGGTGAATCACTGTACTAGTGGATAGCAACGTGAATCGCCAATCCGGATTGTCGACTCCGCGCCGCTTGGCGATCACCGTGCGCGGCGTGGTGCAAGGCGTCGGCTTTCGTCCGTTTGTTTACCATCTGGCTACCCAGCTTGGACTTGGCGGCTGGGTGGTCAACCAGGCGGACACGGTGCGGATCGAGGTTCAGGGCGAACGGACCGCGCTCGACGCCTTTCTCGATGCCTTGCGGCGTACTCCGCCGCCGCAGGCGCGCGTCGAGCTGGTCGAGGCGGCGGAAACTGCGCTGGAGGATGGTGGCGCGGCTGGCGAATCGCCGCCTTTCGAGATCCGCACGAGCGGCGCTAGTGCTCCACCTGGGCCGGCGATCCCCGCCGATCTTGGTACTTGCCCCGAGTGCCTGGCGGAAATCCAGGATCGCCGTCAGCGGCGCTATCGCTATCCATTCACCAATTGCACGAGCTGCGGGCCGCGGTGGTCGATCATTCGGCAACTGCCCTACGATCGGCCGCGGACTGCAATGGCCGGCTTTGCCATGTGCCCGGAGTGCCAAGCGGAATATGATGACCCGGCCGATCGCCGTTTTCACGCCCAGCCGATTGCCTGTCCGCGGTGCGGCCCGGCGCTGCAACTGCTCGATGCCCGCGGCGGCAGGCTGGCCTCCGGCGATGCCGCCCTGGCGGAAGCGGTCGAGGCCCTAAGGTCCGGCCTCATCGTGGCGTTGAAAGGGCTCGGCGGTTTTCAACTCTTGGCGGATGCCACTAGTGCTGAGGCGGTGGCCCGCTTGCGTCAGCGCAAGCGGCGCCCCGACCGGCCGTTTGCGGTGATGCTGCCATCGTTGGAAGATGCCCGCGAATTCTGTGACCTGTCCGACGCCGAGGCCGCGATGCTCATTTCGCCGCGGGCCCCGATCGTGCTGCTGCGAAGCAGGGCAGGGGAGGGGAGACGAGGGACGGGGGGCGTCGCGCCGGGCAATCCTTATCTCGGCGTGATGTTGCCCTACACGCCGTTGCACCAATTGTTGATGCAGGGCATCGGCCGGGCGATCGTCTGCACCAGCGGCAATCTGTCCGAAGAGCCGATGGCGATTGGCACCGAGGAGGCCCTGCGGCGGTTGGGTCCCATTGCCGACCTGTGGCTCACCCACGACCGGCCGATCGTACGGCCGGTGGACGACTCGATTGTGCGCTTCGGCGAGGCGGGCATGCAGGTATTGCGGCGGGCCCGCGGCTTCGCCCCGCTGCCTTTGGAGATTGGGCATAGTGAGTTGGTCGGCCAGTCCAAGGTGGTTCGTCGCCCGCCGACCGTGTTGGCCGTCGGCGGTCACTTGAAGAACACCGTGGCTTTGTGTCTTGGCGGCGAGCCTCCCAGACCGTCGGCCCGCCACGGCGCCGCTCAGGTCGTGATGAGTGCCCACATTGGCGATCTCGATAGTGTGCCCAGCGTGCAGGTATTTCGCGGGGCAATCGACGATCTGCTGGACTTCTTCCAGGCCAAGCCCGACGCCGTGGCCTGCGACTTGCACCCCGATTACGCCTCGACGCGGCACGCCGAATCGCTGGCTGCCCGTTGGGGCGTGCCCCTGTTGCGCGTGCAGCACCATCACGCCCATGTGGCGGCCTGCATGGCCGAACACGGTCTGACGGGACCGGTCCTCGGGTTCTCGTGGGACGGCACGGGTTACGGTCCGGACGGAACGGTGTGGGGCGGCGAAACGCTGCTCTGCGACGGCGCGAGCTGCCGTCGCGTGGCCCATCTGCGGACCTTCACCCTGCCGGGCGGTGACCGGGCCGTTCGCCAACCACGTCGCTCGGCCTTCGGTTTGCTGCACGAGATTTTGGGGCCGGTTGCGGCGGAAATCGCGGCAGCCTGGTTCCAAGCAAGCGAGATCGAGGCCTTGCAAATCATGCTGGCCCGCGGTCTGAACTCGCCGCGGACGAGCAGCATGGGCCGGCTGTTCGACGCGGTGGCGGTCTTGTGCGGGTTGCCGGCGGTGATCAGCTTCGAAGGGCAGGCCGCCATGGCGCTGGAATATGCGGCCGACGAGGGCGAAGAAGCCGCCTATTCGTTTGCCTGTCTTGAGCGAGAATGCGAGGTAGACGGCTGTAATGTGGGCTCCCCTCACCCCTGGCCCCTCTCCCAAAGGGAGAGGGGAAGCATTCAACGGCCCTGCTCCGAAACAACCTTCGCTCGGTGTCCGGAGAGGAAAGGGACCCTGGTGATCGACTGGGAACCGGTGGTGCGCGGAGTATTGGCCGATCGAGAGGCGGGAGTGCCGGTGGGCCGCATCAGTGCGCGGTTTCACAATGCGTTGGCCGAGATGGCAGTGGCGGTCGCTGGTCATGTTGGATGCCGACAGGTGGCGTTGACCGGCGGGTGCTTTCAAAACGCCCTGCTGGCCGAGCGGACTCGCCGACGATTGTCGGCTGCGGGCTTCGTGGTATATACTCACCAAGAGGTTCCGCCCGGCGATGGCGGCCTGGCCTTGGGGCAAGTGCTGTTGGCCTTGCGGCAACTGTGAGGACCGCACGATGTGCTTGGGCGTTCCGGGAAAAGTGGTCGAGCGGCAGGAGAAGGATGGTCTGCTGATGGGCAAGGTCGACTTCGGCGGCATCATCAAAGAAGCCTGTCTGGCCTGCACGCCCGAGGCCCAAGTAGGCGACTATGTGTTGATCCACGTGGGCTTCGCCATTACCCGCATCGATGAAGCCGAAGCCCAGAAGACGCTTTCCTATTTGCGGGAGATCGAGGAGGCAGGTCAACAGGGGCCAGAGGTCAGAGGTCCGGGATCGGGGGGCTGAGTTGTCGGCCTTTCCTGCGCAAGCTTCTGGACCTCTGACCTCTGACCTCTGACCTCTGGTCCCTGATGAGATTCATCGACGAATACCGCGATCCGGCTGCCGTCCATTGCCTCGCCGCGGCAATTCGCGCCGCCACCACTCGGCCGTGGAGCATCATGGAGATTTGCGGCGGCCAGACGCACGCCATCCTGCGTTTTGGCCTCGACGAAATGCTGCCCCACGAGATTAGTCTGATCCATGGGCCGGGTTGCCCGGTGTGCGTCACGCCGATCGAAATGTTGGATAAGGCGGCAGCCATTGCCTGCCGGCCGGGGGTGATCTTCTGTTCCTTCGGCGACATGCTCCGCGTGCCCGGCTCGCACACCGATCTGCTCACCGTCAAGTCGCAAGGGCACGACGTGCGCATCGTCTATTCACCAATGGACGCCGTGGCCCTGGCCCGGCGCCACCCCGACCGGCAAGTGGTCTTTTTTGCCGTCGGTTTCGAGACCACCGCCCCGGCCAACGCCATGGCCGTGGTCCAGGCGGACCGACTGGGCTTGGAGAATTTTCGCGTGCTGGTTTCGCAGGTGCTGGTGCCGCCGGCCATGCGGGCGGTGCTCTCGGCGCCGGGCAGTCGCGTGCAGGGCTTCTTGGCTGCCGGCCACGTCTGTACGGTGGCCGGCCTCGATGCCTATAAGCCGATTGCGGAAGAGTTCCATGTGCCGATTGTGGTGACCGGCTTCGAGCCGGTCGACATCCTCCAAGGCATCCTGAGGTGCGTGCGGCAGTTGGAGGCGGACCGCCACGAGGTGGAGAATCAATATGCCCGATCCGTCCGGCCGCAAGGCAACCGCGAGGCCCTGCGGCTGATGACCGAGGTCTTCGAAGTGGTGCCACGCAAGTGGCGCGGCATCGGCAAGATTCCGGCCAGCGGATTGGGGCTTCGGGAAACCTATGCGAAGTACGACGCCGATCGGCAGTTCGGCGTGGCGCAGATCACCGCCGAGGAGCCGGCGATCTGCATTGCCGGCCAGATTTTGCAGGGCCACAAGAACCCGCACGAGTGCCCGGCGTTTGCCACTCGCTGCACGCCCGAGCGACCGCTGGGGGCACCGATGGTTTCCGCGGAGGGGGCCTGCGCGGCATACTATCAGTACCGGAGGGGAAGATGATCTTGTGGCGGAAATGCACGGCTTTGACAGTGTTCGCCTTGGCTTGCGCGACGTCGAGGTCGTCGGCCGTCGAACCCTCGGCCAGCGAGTTGCAAGCGGCCAGACAGTGGGTCGAGTCGCGCTGGGACGCCCGGACGCCCGATCGGCTTCCGTTCTCGTTTGTTTACGATGGCGTGCTGTCAACCAGGCTGCTCCCGTCCTGGCACGTACGGCAGCAGGAGCGGAACCTCGACCAACAGCGCAGCCAACGAACGATCGCTCTCTCGGAGCCGCGAACTGGGCTCAGGCTCCGCTGCGTGGCAACCATTTATCACGATTTTCCCGCAGTGGAGTGGGTTTTGTACTTCAAGAATCTCGGCAACGCCGACACTCCGATTCTGGAAGGTGTACGGGCATTAAGTACCCGCGTGGAAGCGACCCCAGGGCAAAGGCTGTTTACGCTCTACCATGCCAAGGGCAGCCACGAGGAAATCACCGATTTTCAACCGTTGAAAAGCACTATCGGTCCCGGCCAAAACGTCCGGCTTGCGTCGTTCGGCGGCCGCTCGTCGGACGGCGACCTGCCGTTCTGGAACCTGGCCGATCCTGCCGGCGGCGGAATCGCGGCAGGCATCGGATGGACCGGCCAGTGGACCGCCTCCTTCAGGCGAGGGAAGACCTCGGGCCGCGATCAATCCCCGTTGCACATTCAAGCCGGAATGGAAACCACCCATTTGCGGCTCCATCCCGGTGAGGAAATTCGCTCACCCGCGATTCTCATGTTGTTCTGGCAGGGGGCCGATCGACGCCGCGGGCAGAATCTGTTTCGTCAGCTTCTCTTGCGGCACTGCACGCCCACCGTCGGCCGAGAACTGGCTGATCCGCCCTGCGCGGCGTCGCCGCACGCGGTGGTGCCATTTGAGAAAACCACTGAAAAGAACATGCTCGAAGCGATCGGCAACATCGCCGCCCACCACATCCCCTTCGACACCTGGTGGATCGACGCCGGCTGGTATCGATGCCCCGGCGGCCCTAGCGGCTGGGCCCGCGCAGTGGGCAATTTTGGAACCGATCCCGGGCGGTTCCCCAACGGTTTGAAGCCGGTCGCCGACGCCGCTCACAAGGCGGGCATGCGATTTCTCTTGTGGTTTGAGCCGGAGCGGGTCATGCCGGGCAGCGAGATCTTCCAAGCGCATCCCGAGTGGCTCATGAAGCCGGGCGGCGATATCCCGGCGGCCCTGCGTTATCAGTTAAACGACGGCTTTCATTTGCTGAACCTGGGAAACCCGCAGGCCCTGGCCTGGCTTAAACGTAAGGTGTCGGGCATGATCGGCCGGATCGGCATCGACTGTTATCGCAACGATTTCAACCTCTATCCGCTCTATTTCTGGCGAAATGGCGAGGCCGCCGACCGGCAGGGGATGAATGAAATCAAATACGTCACGGGCTTATACGACTACTTCGACACGCTGAAACGAGAACATCCCCGGTTGCTCTTGGACACCTGCGCCAGCGGCGGGCGGCGGATCGACTTCGAGATGCTCCGCCGCGCGTTGGTGCTCACCCGCAGCGATTATCTCTGGGACCCGATCGGGCAGCAGTGCCACACCTATGGCCTGGCCCAATGGATTCCAATCACCGGCATCGGCTCCGCCAGCCTCGATCCGTACAACTGCCGCAGCGGTCTAGGAAGCCATTTTGCATTGGCCGCCGACTTCTATTCTACCGACGACAAGACCTGGGACGGCATGGTCCGCGCGGTCAAGGAGTTCAAGAGAGCCATGCCGCTTTACTGCGGCGATTATTATCCGCTCAGCCTTTACAGCGCAAAGAACGACACCTGGATGGCATGGCAGTTTCACCGCTGCGATCTAGACGAGGGGGTGGTGCAGGCGTTTCGGCGGAAGTTCAGCCCGCAGGCCACGGTCGCGTATCTGCTGCATGGCCTGGATCCGGCCGCAGAGTATGCGGTCGTGAACTGGGACGAGCCGGGGTCCCGTCGAGTGACCGGTCGCGAGTTGATGGGGCAGGGGATCGTTTTTCAAATCAGAAGCCGGCCCGGTGCCGCCGTTTGTACCTATCGGCGGGTAGGGCGGGAAGGAATCCCGCAAAGATGAACTCAACAAATCCGAAACCCGAAGCTCGAAATCCGAAACAAATCGCAATCCCGGAACTCCAGTTCACGTGTCCGGTGCCTTTGAACGACCACGCCACCGTGCAGATGGCACACGGCGGGGGCGGCCGGCTCATGCGCAGCCTGATTGAGAACCTGTTTCTCTCAGCGTTCGCTGAAGGGCAGGGCAGGGGAGGGGAGGGGGAGAACGGCAGACGGCAAACGGCGGACGGTGGTGGGGATGTGAGTCGCGAGGACGCTCACGCAGAATGCCCTCAGCCTAGCCCTCTCCCGACCAACCTTCGGTCGGTGCCCGGAGAGGGGACGTGCACGCGCCACGCTCCACGGCCCACGCCCCACGCCCCGCGTCCTGTCGCGCCGTCGCACGACAGTGCCGTGGTCCGCGTCGAGAGCGACCGGCTGGCGTTTACCACCGACTCGTTTATCGTCAGCCCATTGTTCTTTCCCGGCGGCGACATCGGCAAGCTGGCGGTCTGCGGCACGGTCAACGACCTGGCGATGGCCGGTGCCAAGCCGGCTTACCTAAGCGCCGGCTTCCTTTTGGAGGAAGGTCTGCCGCTGGAAACACTCCGCTGCGTGGTTGATTCGATGGCGGCTGCCGCCCGGGCCGCCGGGGTCCGCATCGTCACCGGCGACACCAAGGTGGTCGATCGCGGCAAGTGCGACGGCTTATTCATCAACACCTCGGGCATTGGCTGGGTGCCGCCGGGCATCGAGGTATCGCCTGCCCGCGTCAGGCCCGGCGATGCGATTCTGCTGAGCGGCGACCTTGGGCGGCACGGCATGGCCGTTATGTCGGTCCGCGAAGGGCTCTCCTTCGAAGGCGCATTGGAAAGCGACTGTGCGTCGCTGGCGGACCTGGTCGAAGCGATGTTGGCCGCCGGGGCTGATCTCCATTGTCTCCGCGATTTGACCCGCGGCGGTCTTGCCGCTGCACTCAACGAGATTGCCGCCGATGTCGGCGTCGGTATGGAGATCGAGGAGACTGCCATTCCCGTGGCCGAACCGGTGGCGGCCGCTTGCGAGATGCTGGGCCTCGACCCACTCTATGTGGCCAACGAGGGCCGGCTGGTGGCCTTGGTCGCCCCGGCAGCCACCGAGCGCGTATTACAGATCATGCGCGAGCATCCTGGAGCGGTCGGCCCGGTGCGGATCGGCGTTGTTACCGCCGATCACCCGAACATCGTAGCCCTGCGCGGACGCTTTGGCGGCGAGCGGATCGTTGACCTTCTCTCAGGCGAACAAATGCCAAGGATTTGTTGACCGCTCACCGCTCCGCCGCCAGTTGGCTGGCGACGTGGATGGCCTCGATCATGCTGCCCGTCTCGGCGTGGCGTTGCCAGGCGATGTCGAAGGCCGTGCCGTGGGCGACGCTGGTGCGGATGATCGGCAGGCCGAGGGTAACGTTCACCGCCCGGTGCATGCCCATCAGCTTCAAGGCGATGTGCCCTTGGTCGTGATACATGGCCACGATGGCGTCGAAGCGGCCATCGCGGGCGCGGACCATGAGCGTGTCGGTGGGCAGCGGCCCTTCCAACCTGAGCCCTTCGGCCAGCCCGCGCTCAATGGCCGGCCGGATGACAGTCTGCTCTTCGTCGCCGAACAGGCCGCCTTCGCCAGCGTGGGGATTCAGGGAGCACACGCCGATCCGCGGACGGGCCGCCGCACCGCGGGCGGAGGCGCGGCGGGCGGCAGGGCCGCGGCCTTTACCCGGCCCCATCAGCCGCGACATGAACTGGTCGGCCAGCCGAGCCTTGGCGAGGATGCCCTCCTGGGTCAACTCGCCGATGACGTTGCGCAGGGCGGTGTGCAAAGTGACGTGGACCACCGCCAGCCCGGCCGGCGAAAGGACTTCTTCACTCGGGGCCAGATAGAGCATCATGGCGAAGTCCGACACGCCGCACATCTGGGCGAGCAATTCGGTGTGGCCGGGATAATTGTGTCCGGCGCGGTGCAGGGCCTCCTTATGAATGGGGGCGGTGACCACTGCGTCCACGCGGCCACCCAAGGCCAATTGCGTCGCCAGCACGATGGCTTCGTAGGCGGCCTGGCCAGCCCGCGCATCGATCGCCCCCGCACCGACCGCCAGCGCGTCAGGCGATCCGCAAGGAACGCAGGGGATGACGTCGGGCGAGGGTTGGGCCTCCTCGGGTGAAGCGATTTCGGCGATGCGGACACCCGTCCGCCACAAGGCCACCGCCCGCCGTAGAATTTCGGGGTTGCCGACGACCAACGGCCGGCACCACTCATGAACGAGGGTCTCCGGCCAGGCGCCGACGATAATCTCCGGGCCAATCCCGGCGGGATCGCCCATGGTTACTGCAATTAGCGGTCTTTTGTCTTCCACTTGCCTCTCTCCCGATCCTTATTCTACGTGCGGCGGCCCAGAACCAAAGGGCAATTGTGCAAAAGCCGAAAGCGGAAAGCCGAAAGCGGGTGGAACGGGTATTGCAAAACGCGCCCATTTGACCGAAAAATGGACCAATCCCCAATCCCTGATCCCTAAATCCTTCATCCCTCATCTCTACTCCCTTATCCCATGCGTGCCTGCGTTCAACGAGTTCAACGTGCCCAGGTGAGTGTGGGCGGCGAGGTCTGCGGCAGCATCGGCCAGGGCATGCTTGTGCTGTTGGGCGTAGCGGCAGGCGACACGGAGGCCGACGCCCGGCAACTGGCCGAAAAGCTTAGCGGGCTGCGGATTTTTGAAGACCGTCAGAAAAAAATGAACCTTTCGCTGGCCCAGGTGGGCGGTTCGATGCTGGTGGTGAGCCAGTTCACCTTGCTGGGCGACTGCCGCAAGGGCCGGCGGCCAAGTTTCGACGCCGCCGCGCCCCCGGAAATGGCCGAGAAGCTTTACCAGGCATTCGTCGCCTGCGCCGCGGGAAGGGGAATTCCCGTGGCCACCGGCCGCTTCCGCCAATACATGCAGGTAGAACTGGTCAACGACGGCCCGGTGACGCTGATCGTCGAAAGCAAGTAATGGGTCGCGCAGGACGCGCGAAGCGTCGATCGGCCGGCAATCCCGTTTAGCAGCCGTCGGCACGACGGCCCAGACGGACGTGCCCCCTACTCTGCCCCGCCTGAGGCAATCGAACTCGCATGCCCCCGGCCGCAACTGCCCTTCGCCGGGTTTTCACCGGGCGTTATACTCCCGCCCTATGAGCGACATCATTCAGCCCTACGATTGTCTGATGCTAGCAGTGCTGGTGGGGTGCATTTTTGTCGGCGTCTGGAAAGGGATGGCCTGGCAACTGGCCGCGCTGGCCTCGGTGGTCGTCAGCGCGGCGGTTGCCGTGAAAGGCTGTGCCTCCGTCGCCCCGTATTTCAACGTCCGCGATCCCTGGGACCGGGTGTTGGCCATGCTGGTGCTGTATCTGGTCACCGCGGCGGCCATTTGGCTCTTGTTCCGGCTGGTCAAGCGAGTCATTGATCGGGTGGAACTGAAGGAGTTCGACCGGCAGCTCGGGGCCGTCTTTGGATTGCTGAAAGGCATGGTCTACTGCATCCTGATTACCTTCTTCGCGGTGACGCTCTCGGAATCGGCCCGGCAGGTCATTCTTGCCTCGCGGTCCGGCCACTTCCTCGCTCGGGCCATCCAGAGAGCGAACCCCGTCCTGCCCGACGACGTTCACCGGCTCTTGGGCGCCTACATCGACGAGTTGGACGCGAAGCTCCATGCACCGCCGGAATCGCAAGATGCTCAGAACCGGGCAGTCCCATCTTTGTGGCAGCCGGCCACAAGAATCGGGACAGTCCCAGGCGGCAGACCAAACCGAGCCTGGCCGCCAACCGCTGCCGGGGCAGGGGGGGTGGGGCAACCGGCCCCTGCCGGAACCGGGCTTTTCGACACCCTTGCGCCCCGTCGGCGACCCTAGCGAGCCACTCTTCGACGATGGCTGAGCAGGGGGCACGTCCGAAAGTTTTTCGGGCCTGAGCCGACCTCCAGAATCAGGAGGAACGAACCCGGCCGCGACCGCGCCGGCGCGAGCGTTGGCAGGACATCGCAGCCAACCAACATGGCGTCAGAAGTCTCGTTTTCTCGGGGAATTTGGGGCTTCCGACCGAACATAAGAAACATTATCGGACGTTGGAGGTAGCGTGGCACGGGCCTCCAGCCCGTGCACCGGCATGGCCCAGGTGACACAGGCTTCCAGCCCGTGAGCCAGCACGGCCAAGATGGCCGTGCCACCGTCAACCGACCGCGACGGCCCACAAGAGCATCGCCAGACCGGCGGCGCCGAAGCCTAGCGATCCGTACCAGAAACTCTTCCGCTTGGTCAGGACGGAAATCGCGCCGACGGCGATTCCAACCTGGAACAGCGTGACGGCGCCGGAAAGAACCGTGTGCCGGCGCAGATGGGCCTCGGAGCCTTGTTCGGCTTCTGTCGCCCGTTGATGGAGGCGGTCTTGCCGGTCGCGATACTCTTCAACCCGGGCGGGATCTTTCTGGCCGACCGTCTTGCCCAAGGCGCCCAGCAGCTCGTGTCTCGCCTCCAAGAGGTTGCGTTTGATGCTGTTGGCCTGGAATTCCTCCCAATGGTCGGAGCTCTTGATTCGGTCGAGCATGGCCTCGTTGGCATGGTGTTCGGCCAGTAAGGCCGCAATGGCGGCCATGACCGCCAGAAAGGCGGCCGTCAACGCCACGCCCAGAATCCATCGCTCTTCGGCGGTGTGGGCGTGGTGGGCGATCTCCTCCTGCGTGTGTTCCAAGGGCACTTCAGGGCGTTCCATGAGGGGATTCCATTTCAGGGGACTCTGTACGCCGAAGTGCGGTCGGTGCGGCGGGCCATCTCGCTGGCATAGCACCTTCCCAGCGTCTCCGCATTGGCCCGCGCCCAGTCCGTCAATTTGGTGCTGCCGGCCGGCGGCGAGGCGACCCAGAGTAAATTTGCCATCAGGCCGCTGATTTCGTCCCGGGTAATAAAGACGTCGCTCATCAGCCAGCCAATGGAGTTCCCCATCCAGTAACCGAAGGTTGGCGGCACCGACAGGATCGGCCTGCGTTTGCCGATGATTCCTCCGATCGACTTCACAAGTTCTCGAAAGGTGAAGGTCTCCGGCCCGATCGCGTCGATTGTTACGTTCTCAGTCTTGCTCGCCTGTTCCACGGCCAGCGCGGCCAGGTCGTCGACATAGATGGGCTGGAGCTTGTATCGCCCGTTGCCGAAGACGCCGAAGACGGGCAGGTGCCGCAGCGCCCAGGCGATATTGTTGATCAGAATGTCTTCCTTACCGAACAAGACGGCCGGCCGCAGGATGGCATAGGAAAGACCGGATTCGATCAACCGCCGTTCCAGGATTGCCTTGCCGCAGAAATAGTCCAAGGGTGAGCTTTCCGACGGATTGGTGATGCTGACGTGGACCAGCCGTCGCACGCCCGCCTCCCGCGCCGACTGGAAGAGCATTTCGCTGTTGCGAATGGCGTCGGCATGGGTACAGCCCATCGCGCTGAAGCGGACCCAATAGGTATTGATGAGCACATCGATGTCGCGGAGGGATTGGGTCAGCAGTTCCGGCTGGTCAAAGTGGAACGGATGGGCCGGCACGCGCGGGCCGAAGGGATTTTCCCGTTGGGGGGAATTGGTCAGCGTGATGACCTCGCACCCGGCCCCGAGCAGACGCTGAGCAATGTACTTGCCCGAGTATCCATAGGCCCCAGTAACGGCACATCTCATATTGGCGATCACCCGGGGTGACCAACGCGCCGGAACAACTCCTACTTCTTCGATCCATTCGGCGGCAACGGTTCGCGGACGCCGTGGTTGCCATCCTGACTCTCGGATTCCGTGCCACGGTACTTCTGCGCCAGTCCCTTTACGCGGTCCATGAACTCGTCAGGATTAATCTCCTTTTGCCACAGGCCCTGGAAAAGTCCACGCACATCCTTCGTGAGCGAGCGCAAAAAGTCAAGCCTCTTCGCCGGGATGGGCGTCAACCGGGAATCTTTGACCTCAAAGTCTTCAACGACTCCGCCGGTAGAGTGGCAGAGCGTTCAATCCGTGGCTGAGACCGCCAAGGCCTCTTCCGCCGGTTTGAGCGTCGGGCCGGTCAGCCGGCCGTCTTCGAAGAAGGTGCCCATGTTGCGGAACTTCTGGTAGCGGGCCTCAACCAGTTGGTCGATCGGCTGCGCCACCAGTTGCCGAAGCGAAGTGCGCAAGAAACCCTTCAGCCGGGTGGCCATGAGATGGTGGTCGCGGTGGGCGCCGCCGAGCGGCTCCGGGATCATGGCGTCGATCACGCCTAACTCAAGAAGGTCCTTCGAGGTCATTCGCAAGGCGTCGGCTGCCTGTTCCTTGAACGTGTGACTCTTCCAGAGGATGCCGGCACAGCCCTCGGGACTAATTACCGAGTAGTAGGCGTGTTCGAGCATTGCCACCCGATCGCCGACACCGAGGGCCAGCGCCCCACCGGACCCCCCTTCCCCGATCACCACGCAGATGACGGGCGTCGGCAAGCGCGACATCTCGAACATCGACTGGGCGATCACCAGTGCCTGCCCGCGCTCTTCGGCGCCGATGCCGGGGTAAGCCCCGCCGGTATCGATCAGGCAGATCACCGGCATGTGGAACTTGGCGGCCAGCCGCATCTTGGCCATCGCCTTGCGGTAGCCCTCCGGGTTGGCGTAGCCGTAGTTGCACACCGCGCGTTCCTTGAGCGTCTTGCCTTTTTGATGGCCGACGACCATCACCTTGTAGGCGTCGAGCTTGGCCCAGCCGCAGCGGATCGCCCGGTCGTCGCCAAAGAACTTGTCGCCGTGCAACTCGACAAACTGCTCGAAAACCAGTTCCAGGT
>JAJYGU010000220.1 GCA_021784975.1 Planctomycetota bacterium | reverse complement strand
TTCCGATCTTCAAGCGCCGGCCACCATTCGGCTCAAAGAACTGATCGCCACCCGGCTGGGGCTACCCCACCTGTTGTTTTGTCACCAGCGATCGGTGGTCGAGCCTCCCACCAGCCCGGCAACCAAGCCGCACCCCAATCCGGTCACGCGCTATCTGCTGGAACAGGTCGATTGGTGCCGCTACGTGGCCAACTTAGAGGCGAACTACGTGACCGGGGTGGTCCACCATGCTGCTGACGGTTCGGGGGCGGAGGATTACCAGATGATGACGCTGGACTTTTCGCCCCGCGAGAAGTGCGGCAGCGGACCCATCGCCCAGATTAGCTGCGGCCGATACGTCCCCTCCGGCTGGCAGGAGGCCATCAGTTTCCGCCCGTTGGCGGCTTTGCAGGTGTCGTGTGAGCGAGGCATTGCCTTTGTGGACCTGCCCACCACGCTGGTCTGGTTCGACGAAGCCGGGCGGCACCAGGAGTCGCTGGACAGCGAACGTCCGGTGGGCGAGCAACTGCTGATGCACTTCTACCGCTGCGTGACCAGCCTGGTCCGCAAGTCGTGCGACCTGGAAGACGCCTATAAGGCAGTGAGCATCGTGCAGGCATGCCGCCGCAGCCACCAGGAAGGCCGCCGTATCGAGCTGCAATACTAGCGGACCGCGATGGCAACCGTTTACGGATCGGGAGAACGCACGTGATCCTGAGCGCAGCGAAGGATCTGCGTTGCCGCTTAGGCAGGCTGGATTCTTCGCTATGCTCGGAATGACGCGTAGGCTGCCATGAAGATTGTCTCCGGCGGACAGACCGGCGTGGACCGCGCGGCCTTGGACGCCGCCATCTCGCTCGGCCTTGAGCACGGCGGCTGGTGCCCGCGCGGGCGGCTGGCCGAAGACGGCCGCCTCCCGGATGACTACTGCCTGAAGGAGACGGAATCACCCGATTACCGGGTGCGGACCGAGTTGAACGTGCTCGACAGCGACGCGACGTTGATCCTCTACCGCGGTTGGCTCAGCGGCGGCACCGAGCTGACCTATCGCTTGGCGCAGGAACACCAGCGGCCCTGTATGACGATCGACCTCGACTGGAAGCCGGACCCGGCCCGGGCCGCCGACTGGCTGAGGTCGCAGGGAGTTGGCGTCCTCAACGTGGCCGGCCCCCGCGAGAGCCAGAGCCCGAGCATCACGGCCCTGGCGCGGCGGTTTGTGGTAGAGATGCTGAAGACGCTCCAATAATAGCCGTCGCATCTCCCTCGCTTGCGCTTCGGGTTAGTATGGGGCTGTGAATAATCCGGGCCAGGGTGGGCTGCTTCAGAGGAGCCATCGGTCATCACTCTGGCTTTGGCATCAGCCGCAGCGAGAGGACGGGCTTGCCGGCGGGCCCAAAATCGCCCTCGATCAACGCTGCTTCGGCAGTCGTGGCAACGGGATGGGGCAACTCGACGGCCAAGGCGAGCTCAACACGCTCACCGGGAGCGACTTTGACCGCCGCCGGCATGTTGAGCCGCCAATCCTTCGGCCCCCGGACAGTCAATCGTCCCTCGACCGGATCGCGGCCAAAGTTGTACACAAAGATCGGGATCCGTTCCGTTCGATGGGTCGCCACCAAGTAGGCCGATTGCGACAGCATGGTTTGCTTTTGCGGCCAGATGGCTTGCAGGACCATGCTGGACGGCGAGCCGTCGAGCCAAGGCGCGGAGGCCGGCGGCGGTTCCAGCTCGAATTTGCCGGCGGCGTCGGCCGGAAACACGACAAACAACGGCGCGGCCGACAACGTCAACGGGGCTACCGACTTCGAGTACTGGCGGCCGAGCAGATCAAAAACGCCATCGGGGGCAGCGGGCAGCTTGAACGTGCTCCGGCCGAGCCTGCTCCAAACTACCAGCAGCACACGCTCCTTCCCATCAGGCTTGGCGCGGAAAACGAAGCCCGAGACGTACTTGCGGCCCTTCAGCTTGCCCAGCGGCCTGGCGTCGGCCAACAGCCGTCCGACGGCGGCCATCGCTAGAAACGCGGGTCGCGGAGTGAGATCGCGGTGGATGATGCCGAACTGGGTGGATCCCTCCACGTAATCCCCGAGGATGAAGTAAAAGGTAGCCGACGAACCTTCGTGCAGCGACATGGCGTAGGTCTTGACCAGCCGCTCGGCCTGCACCCGCAAATCGGCCGGCCGAGGCTCGGCGAGTTTCGCATCGCCCTGCCACTTTACGGGCACGCTGCACTCCGAGACCCACATCGGTCGCCCTGCCGAAACCGCCCGGAAATCGGCGTAGAGCTTCGGGTAGTGGTCCAGGGGCTCATAATGATGCAGATTGAAGGTATCGAAATAGGGCCAGGCGCGATTGGCTTGAAAATCGGCCAGTGTCGTGGACCGGTGAATGGCAAACACGTTCTGACAGACGATCGTACTCGGGTTGCCCGCCTTAATGCCCAGGTACGCGGCCTTTTGCAGGGTGGCCATCTCGCAGCCGGTGTGGCCGCCGAAGGGAGTCACATCGGCCTCGTTCCAGGGCTCGATGGCCAGCACCTTGCCTTGCCAGCGTCTTGCAATCTCGCGGTAGAAGCGATAAGCATGGCGGAGGTCCAAGGGGAAGCGGCCGCCTTCGGGGTTCGCCCAAAACGGTGAACGGTGGTTGACTTGCAGCACTTGGAGTCCTGCCGTGGACTGAATTTCGGCGGACGCGTCGTAGCGGGTGTGCGTGGCGAACACGCCGCGCTGCGGCTCGATCTCCGGCCAACTCAGCC
>JAJYGU010000082.1 GCA_021784975.1 Planctomycetota bacterium | reverse complement strand
TACCATCTTTTTTTTTAAACGGCCTGTAAGCAGCCGTCGCACCCCGCGATTATTGGGCCTGACGAGGGGATGCGAATAACTTATGATGAGCTTGACCGAAGCATTCAAGACCTGGCGGAACGATTGCATAACGCAGGCCTGAAGGCCGGAGATTGCGTTGGCCTGCACGATCGCAGCGGCTGTCGCTACATCGCCCTGAATTATGCGGTTTGGCGCTGCGGCGGGTGCATCGTCCCGGTGGCCACCGAGTTGGCGCCGGAGGAAAAGCAAGAGATATGCCGGCAGATAGCCTTGGACTACGTCCTTTCGCCCAGTGACGAAACCGCCTTTGTCGAGCCGTTTCGCCGCGGCAAGGATGCGGCCATCGCCGAGAACGTCGCTCTCGCCCCGATCCGCAGCCCGCGCGACCATCCGCCCGGCTTCGATTCCTTCCAGGCGGCCTTCATTCGTTTCACCTCGGGTACCACCGGCAACTCGAAGGGCGTGGTCCTGTCACATCAGACCATCGAGGAGCGGATTCACGCCGCTAATGAGGCCCTCAGGATCGGGCCGGAGGATCGTGTCCTCTGGCTGCTGCCGATGGCCTATCATTTCGCCGTGTCCATCGTCAGCTACTTGACCTTCGGGGCCACCATGGTGATGCCGGCTAATCATTTGGCGGCAGCGGTGGCAGCCGCCTGCCAAGAGCATCGGGCGACCCTGATCTACGCCTCGCCGACTCACTGGGCCTGGCTGGCCGACTACCCGCACGCTTCGCCGTTGCCCAGCCTGCGCTTGGCGATTTCCACCACCACTTCGCTGGACCGCGAGGTGGCCCGCCGCTTTCACCGGCGTTACCGCCTGCCGTTGACGCAGGCCCTGGGGATCATCGAGGTTGGGCTGCCCTGCATCAACCTCGATTTTGCCGCCGAGAAAGACGAGTCGGTCGGCCGCGTCCTGCCAGCCTATCAGTTGCGCATGGAAGACATCGGCCTGGGCGGGTCGCTCCGCGAGATCTGGTTCCGCGGCAAGGGCTTCCTGGACGCCTATTATCACCCCTGGCGGCCGCGGAACGAGATTCTACTCGACGGCTGGTTTCGCACCGGCGACGTGGGGGAACTGGATGCCGACGGCTGCCTGTTTCTGCGCGGGCGGCGGACCGACGTGATCAGCGTGATGGGCATGAAGTTCTTTCCCCAAGAGGTCGAGGCGGTGCTCACCGCCCACCCGGCCGTCGCCGAAGCCAGCGTCTTCGCCCACCGCAATCGCCACAACGTCGAGATCCCCTATGCCCGCGTGGTGGCCAAGGCCGGCGTCAATCGCGACGGGCTTGCGAGCGAACTCCGCCGCTGGTGCGGTCAAAAGCTGGCCTCCTACAAAGTGCCCGAGAAAATCGACCTCACCGATGCCCTGCGGCGCACGGCCAGCGGCAAGGTGCTGCACCGCGAAACGGTGGGAGGCAAACCGTGATCGTACACGTGTCCGCTTGCCAGCACGGGCCGGAGCTAGTGAAAGACGGCGCGCAGTGTCTCAACCCCATCGATCGAAGCATCCGCTGCATCGATCTGGTGGCCCGGCAACTGGGCTATCCAGGCATCGGGACCCAAATGCTCGTCTGGCTTGAAGGCCGGGCCGACGCGGCGGCCCTGCGCCGCGCCATTGCACGGCTGGGCAACTACTATCCGGTCATGACCTCGCGACTGATCGAAACCGACCGCCAGGGGCGCCCTTATTGGCGGTTTCGACCGGGCGCGGCGTGCCGGCTCGCAGAAACGAGGTTGCCTTCCGATGATCCTCAGGCCGTCTTGGAGCGCGCGGCCGACATCCTTTCCGCCGGCCCCGATCCGACCGCCGCCGATCCGCTTGACTTTCATCTGCTCCACCGGCCCGACGGCAAAGACGTGTTCTTGCTTCAATATAACCACGTGTTGATGGACAACCGGGCGGCGGTCCCCTTGCTCCGGGAAATCGAGCGGTTGTCTCCGCGGCGGCCCGCTGCCCCATTGCTCAGCGAACCAGGCGACCTGGTTTGGGAGCACTTGCGGCAATTCCCGCGTGAGCGCCGGCGCGAAGTTGCTCAGGCAGCCGCCGAGCTGCAGACCCGCGTCTTTCGCGGCCGGGCGGCCACCCTGCTGCCGATTGCACCGCCGCCGACGGGACCCGCGCGGCTGGAAATCGTCAGCCGCCGGCTGGACGCCCGGTCGTCGTCGGTGCTTCGCGGGCGGATCGTGGCCCTCTGCGGTTTCCCGTGCATCTCGATGGCCGTCTTGGGGAGCGCTTTTCGGGCCATTGATCGCCTCGGCCCGCCGGATGACAGCCGCCAACATTTTGCGGCCGGCATCGGCATCCCCATCCCTGCCAACGGTCAGGCCGCGTTGGTCTTTCAAAACGTGACGTCGGCGATCTCCCTGCGTGTCGGGCGTGAAGACCTACTCCATCGCGATCGACTGACGCGACTGTTGAGCGATCAGCTTCGTCAGCGTCTGGCCGACGGCGTCGACCTGGGCATCTTAGGGATGGCGGCCGCTTTCAGCCGCCGCTATCGTTACGTCGAGTGGGCAGTCTGGCACCTGGTCCACTACGCCTACTCGCTGTGGTTCGGCTACTTTGGCAGCCTGGAGGCGGTTGGCAAAAGCTTCTGTGGCTCCGCCATCGAGGACCTTTTCCACACCGGCGGCCCGATCTGGCCCTCCATCGCCTTGAGCTTGTTGGTCAATCAGTACGGCGGCCACCTGAACTTCCAGGCCACCTACGATGCCCGCCTGATCCCGCCGCCGCTGGCGGAGGCGTTCCTGGACTTCCTCCTGGCGGACCTGATCGCGGAATAGGGGAGTTTCCCAATTTTTGTGGAGGGCGCCACGCGGCAGCGTGGTCGCCACAACAAGGGGACTGCCCCCCTTGGACCGGACACTGGCCTCTGCCAATTCGGTGGCATTTCGTTGACACCGCTGGGGGGCCCAAGTAGAATCAAACTTAGCTCTCATCGCGGAAAACTGCTCAGGAGTCGATGGCTTATGGCTCGCGAGAATCAAGGTCTGCAAATCGCGTTGATCGTTTTCGTTATGCTCACGATTATCCTGGGCGTAACCTCGTATTTGTTCTTCAAACAGTACCAAACGGCCTGGGCTGAGGCCCAGAAGAACCTGGAAGATCGGAACGCCCAAGCCAAATTGGCCGGCGAGAAAGGGACCGAGGCCGACACCCTGAAGCGTTTGATTATCGGGCCAAGTCAGGATTCCGCTGAAACCGTGGGGGCCCAATTCAAGGACGACATGAGGAAGTACGCCGGGGCCTATCAAGAGGAGTTCCACTTCTATCGCCCTCTGCTGGAAAAGGTGGAAAAGACGCTGGCCGATAAGAACGATGCCCTGCAGAAGGCCCAGAAGGACCTGGAGGCGTTCAAGGCTCTGTTCATCGGTCGCGAAGCCAGCAAAGATCCAGAAATCAAGGGTTTCCAGGAGGCGGCCGACAAAGCGCAGAAACACGATGAAAAGGAATCCGCTGACTTCATCACCCGGCGAGACCAAATTGTAGCCGAGCAAACAAAGATTCAAGCCGACCTGAACCGGGTTCAGAAAGAGTCCAAGGCCGCCTTGGACAAGGAGGCAGCCAACTCGGCCGGCCTGCAAGGCCAGTTGGTCAGCCTGACCAAGGATTATGACCAGAAATCGGCCAAATTGAACAAGATGACCGCCGAGAACTTCGACGCCCCGTTGGGCGAGGTCCGCTGGGTCAATCAGCGCACGGGCACGGCCTGGATCAATCTTGGCCGGGCGGATTCCTTGGTCCGCCAGGTTAGCTTCAGCGTCTTTCCCGCCGACATTACCAACCTGACCCTCAGCGCCAAGAAGGCCAGCATCGAGGTCACCCAGTTCCTCGGCGCGCACCTGGCCGAAACCCGCATCACCGACGACAAGCCGGACGATCCCATCATGCCCGGCGACAAGATCTATACGCCCATCTGGAGCCCGTACCAGCCACGTCATTTTGCCTTGACCGGATTTCTCGACATGGACGGCGACGGCAAGAGCGACTTGGCGACCCTCCGCGACCTGATCACCATGAACGGCGGGGTGGTCGATTCCTACCTCAACGAGAAGGGTGAGATCGTCGGACAAATGACCATCAACACCCGCTACCTGGTGTGCGGGGCCAAGTTTGAGGAGGCGGACCAAGACCCGCAGCGCAAGGGCGACACCGCCATGACCAAGACCGCGGCCAGACTCGGGGTGCCGAGCATCTCGCTGGATGACCTGCTGGAACGGATGGGCTGGAAGAACCCGACCCGGGTGGTCCGTTATGGCAAAGGTCTGAATATCAAGGATTTTGCCCCAAAGGCCCCGCCCGGCCCGCAAATCAAGTCCACGGGGAGTGTCTTCGTTCCCCGTCAGCCCTCCGATCGATCCGATCGAAACGCCGAGCACTAATGCCAGTTCCTCCTTCCGCTGCCAAGACTTTCGACCGCGAATTCCTGATGATTCGCTCCCGCCTGCTGGACTTGGCAGCCGCGTTGGATCGAATTGAGCGCGCTGAAGGGCCGATCGCCGATCACGCCCGCTTCGAGTCCATCCACCGCAGCCTGGAAGCCCTGGCCTCGGCCGGCCCGGACCGGGCGGAGCGCATCCAACTGCTGTTCTCGCTGCCCTACGACGAGAACTGGCGGACGCCTAGTGGAGAATTGACAGAAAGGCGGAGTTCGGAAGGCGGAAAGAAAGGATGAGTTCGGAGGGCGGACGGCGGAAGGATGAAATCCCTCATCCTTCCGCCTGACCCCTGGTCCCTGTCCCCTGCCCCGCCATGTACTTCTTCGACCCCCACATCCATATCGCCGCCCGCACCACCGACGATCTGGCAGCCATGGCTCGTGCAGGCTGCGTGGCGGTAGGCGAGCCGGCTTTTTGGATGGGTTACGATCGCCGCTCCGTCGGCAGTTTCTATGATTACTTCCGGCAACTGACCGAGTGGGAGCCCAAACGGGCAGCCGATTACGGCATTCGGCATTACGCCTGGCTGGGCATCAACGCCAAGGAAGCCGAGAATGTATCCTTCGCCCGCGAAGTGATTGCGGTGCTGCCCGAGTTCCTCGACCGTCCCGACGCGTTGGGGATCGGCGAGGTCGGACTGCACAAGTGCACCAAGAACGAAGTCACCACGCTGTTGGGGCTCATCGAGCTGGCGATGCAGCGCGGCGAGCAGCTTCTGTTTCACACCCCGCACCTGGAAGACAAGTACAAGGGCACGCGGATGATCCTCGACCTCCTGCGGGCCGACCGCCGGGTCGATCACAGCCGGGTGTGCGTCGACCACTGCGAGGAGCACACTATCCGCCACGTGCTCGACGAAGGCTACTGGGCGGGCATCACGCTCTATCCCACCACCAAGGCTACGCCCGAACGGGCCGCCGACCTGGTGGAGATCTACGGCCAGGAGCGAGTGTTGGTCAATTCATCGGCCGACTGGGGACCGTCCGATCCGCTGGCGGTGCCGGCGTTCATCCAAGTCATGCGCCGCCGCGGCCACGGCGAATCGCAAATCCGCCGGCTGGTCTACGAGAATCCCCTGCGGTTCTTCAACCAGAGCTGCCGCTTCACCTTCCATGCCCCGGAGCATAGCTGAGGGGGCACTGGGGACTGGCTCATTTTCGGCCCGCCTCGCCATGTCCACTTTGTACGCCTGAAGGCCGAAAATGTGCCTGTCCCCTTACGGCCGGCGGGGACTGTCCCCTTACCTCCCTTCGATCGCTAGCTCTCGGCAGTGGTAGATTTCCGCCTGAGGGCTGTGGATCAAGCCGATCGCGGCGGCGGCATCGGAAGCGGAACGCACGTCGATACCGTCCAGCACCAGCCGCTTTACATCGTCGCACAGCAAGGCGTGTCGCAGGTCCGGCTGAAGGGTCCGCAGTTGCACGTCCCGCAGCTTCAGACCCACGACGTGCCGGCAGTAGAAGCCGTAGGCCGGCAACACTCCAAACATGCTGGCCTCCGGGTAATGGGCCTCCAACTCGGCCACCGGCCGGGCGGCATCTTTTTTGCTCCCGCCGCCTTCAAAGCCGAGCTGCACGTTGCTTAGGCAGACGTTTTCGATCGGGTGACCGGGCAGGCCGGTGATCGAACAACCGATCCGACCGGTGCGGGTGGCCACAATATTGCTCAGGAGCACGTTGTGGAACGTGCCTACGCCGCGTCGCCGCATGTCGTCGGCGATCGGCCGCCCGCGATTCCCCAAGCGGAGGAAGATCGGCGTACTGACGCCGTCGATGGTCACATTGGAAACCGTCACCCCTTCCAGCCTGCCGCCGTCGACCAGTTCCAACGCGATGCCGGAGATTCCTCGCGAGTTGCCGTCGATGGGGTTGGCGGGCGGCGGCGATGAAATCGCGCAATTGGTAACGGTGATGTTGCGGAAGCCGCCCACCGATTCCGTGCCCATCTTCAAAGCGTTGCAGTGGCTGCTGAGCACGCAGTTGGCGATGGTCACATTCTCGCACGGGCGGTTCGAGGTGCTCTTCAGGCACAAGGCGTCGTCGAGCGAAAGGATGGTGCAGTCGCTCACCACTGCGTCGCGGCAGCCGTCGATGTCGATGCCGTCGTTGTTGTAGGTGGCCATGTCGTGCACGGTAATCCCGTGGATCCGCACCCGCTCACAGGCCAGATAGTGTTGCATCCACATCGGCGCATCGCGGAGCGTAATCCCCTCGACCAGCACGTCGCGGCACTGGACCAGCCGGATGACGTAGGGACGGTTCTTGTACTCCTTCCAGCGGAACTTCCCTCCTTGGCCGTCGATGGTGCCGCGGCCGCGGATGGCCACCTGTTCGAGGCCCTCGCCGCGGATCAATGCCTGACGAACGTAATGATCGGTATAGGAGCGGAACCTGGCGGGCTGCTCGGGAAAGTCGGCCGGATTAGCGCTACCCAACAGGCAGCCGCCGGCCTCGATTTCCAGGGTGACGTGGCTGCGGAGGTTGAGGGTGCCGCTCAGCCAAACACCCGGCGGAAAGTAGACCGTTCCTCCGCCGCGCTCGGCGCAGCGGTCGATGGCCTTCTGGATGGCTCGCGTGCAGAGCCGCTTGCCGCCCGGGACGGCGTCGAAGGTGCGAATGTCGTAGACCCGCCCGTCAGCCGGCAAGCCGCGTTGTGCGAAAAGGCACGTTCCCGCCACTACGAAAATGGGTACGATCGCTTTCATGATCGATGTCTCGGCAGTCGCCTAACAATCAGAACCTCACGACGGCGCAAGGCGTTCTCTGATGGCTCCTTGACGCACTTCTCTCATCACGAAAGCCCGAAAATGCGAAACCACGAAAGACGGCTGCTTCCTGACAACCTGCCGCACCTCGGTCTTTCGCACCCTCCTGCCTTCGCACCTTCCTGCTTTTGTGATGAAGAATGGTCCAGCGTGTGTCGGTGGCCTCAGCCGCCATCTTGAAAGAAATGTGGCTTCTGTTATATCATGGCGGAGCCGGCGTGGAAACCGCCTCGAAAGCATGGCCTCTAGGCAGCGCCAGGTCTTCTGAAAATCTCCAGTCAACGGAGGAACACTGATCTCCACTAATCCTCACTAATTGTTTCGATCAGCGGCGATTGGCGAAGACCAGTGTTCCGCCCAACAGCAGTCGTAAGCAGCAGAACAAATGATGCAACGCAAGCAAAGAGTGGTCATTACCGATTTCATTTTCATTGCCGACGCCTTGGAGCCGGAGAAACGCATCCTCGGCGACCTGGCCGAGGTGGTGGCCCTGGACGCCTACAGCGAGGACGAAGTCGCCGGCCGTATTGAAGATGCCGATGCGATCATGATGTACCACAACCTAGGCTTGACGCGCAAGACCATCGAGCGGTTGAGCCACTGCAAGCTGATCGTGCGTTGCGGGGTGGGCATCGACAACGTCGATCGTGAGTTTGCCCGCCAGCGCGGCATCGCCGTGGCCAACATCCCCGACTACGGCAGCGAGGAGGTGGCCGACTCGGCCATCGGCATGACCCTTGCCCTCACTCGCGGCTTTCACCGGCTCAACTCACTGTTGCGGGCAGGCATCGGACCATGGATGTATACCCAGGTCGTGCCGCTCCACCGCCTGCGAGGCCGCAGCTTCGGCATCGTCGGCCTCGGTCGCATCGGCACGGCTACCGCGTTGCGGGCAAAAGCTTTGGGCATGGACGTGGCCTTCTACGACCCTTACAAGCCCAGCGGCTACGACAAGTCTCTCGGCGTCCGCCGCATCGAAGATTTCGACGACCTGCTGGCCCAAAGCTACGTGCTAAGCCTGCACTGCCCGTTGACCGACGAGACCCACCACATGGTGAACCGGCACACGATCGCCAAGATGCCCGTCGGCGCTTATTTGGTCAACACCGCCCGCGGCGCGGTGGTCGACACCACCGCCTTGCCCGATGCCATCGCCTCCGGGCAACTGGCGGGAGCGGCCATCGACGTCTTGGAGCACGAGCCACCGGCGGCGGACCATCCGCTAATCGCCGCCTGGCGCGACCCGCAGCACCCGGCCCACCACCGTCTGATCGTCAACCCGCACTCCGCCTTCTATTGCGAAGACGGCCTGATGGACATGCGGACCAAAGGCTCCGAAGCCTGCCGCCGGGCATTGCTGGGAAAGCCGATTCCGAATGTGGTGAATTGAACGCGCGGAAAAGCGCCTCCGCAGTCGTTTCCGCAGCGGAAGATGAACTTGGTTCAATCAAGAATGTGAAAAAGAACGGTTCCTGACACCATTTCGCCTTCGACCTCACGTCCCCTGTGCCCCGACAAAATACATCCAGGCCAAAATGTCGATAATACGAACGCGCGACAATTGGATACCCGTAAGTTTACAGCTTTCGGACACCAAACGATCAAGTGTGTCGGCGTTCGACTTGTGTAAGCGAGTCGCGCGAACCTCCTCCAATGCCCTACGAAAGAGTTCTTCATAACTCTCGTCACGAATGTACGGGATTCGCATGACACACATTCTCGTTTGTCAATTCGTGTGGAGGGTTTTGGGGGTTGGCGGACGAACGAGCAAAGGTCTCGTAGTACCTTCCTCCGCACATCTTCTCCCAGTATTCTTTCAGCATACGCAGACCATCGACGGCGACATCGGTACAGTAGTCCGCGTCCGTCATCTGGTCCTGATATTTCCATGTTGCTTTTGCAAACGACTGAAGATTCTTTACAATCTTGGGAAATACGAACGTGGATTGCGAGAGGCTAGGCATACGATGGATTCCTCCGGCTTCTGTCGGCAGTATACCAGATTTACTTCGCAAATTCACGGAGCAAGCAAAAGGCAAAAGGGAGAGCAAGAAGAGCAGGAGGTGTCAGGAACCATTGCTGTGTTGTCGGCGCGCAAGAGGATAGATGCGGCTCGTGACACTCCGGCGCGTCAACACATTCTCATTGTTCCGATTGGATAACCAGCGGCTCAACGTGTTCGCGTCCCACCGGCCGCCGCGCGTAAACCAGGCACGCCCGCACGTCCTCAACCTCAAGCCAGGGGTATCCTTCCAGGATTGTTTCCACCGTGTCTGAAGCACGGGCCTAGAACCGCCTGCGGCGGAGACGCCCGTAAGACGGGCGTGGCTCGGCCGCCTTATCGGCATTCGTTCGACCAAGCGACGTGGTCCGGCAGGTTTTGCGTGAGGAACGGTGCAAGCAACGCACTGTGAGAAAGCGCCCCCGGCGCGGTAGAATGTGAACCACCAGACCACGGTTCCAATCGATCTGTTCTGCAACTGGCGGGCGTGCAGCGATTGGATGCCGCCGTGGCTGCCCCGGGAAGGGTGGTGGACCTTGGCAACCTCCACGCACGGCGAGATAATGAGGTGCGCACCAGGGGACCGTCCCATTTTGGCGGCATCCGATCACAAGAATTGGGACAGTCCTCGAAATCCAGCCGATCACAGGCTGGTGGCAATGCGCCCCGCACTGGCGGGTTTTTAACGCCCCCGTGACAGCGAGGAATTCCCATGCAGGCCGCCGCCCCATCGCCCTACCGGGTACGGCACAAGGTCCGGGTGGTCACCGCTACCAGTCTTTTCGACGGTCACGATGCCTCCATTAATGTGATCCGCCGTCTGTTGCAGGCCTCCGGCGCCGAGGTGATCCACCTGGGTCACAACCGCTCGGTCGAGGAAGTTGTCACCGCCGCCATCCAAGAGGACGCGCAGGGCATCGGCGTCAGTTGCTACCAAGGAGGTCATGTCGAGTTTTTCAAGTACATGATTGATCTGCTGAAGGAGCGCGGCGCCGAGCAGATCAAGGTCTTCGGCGGCGGCGGGGGAGTCATCGTGCCCGAGGAAATCGCCCAGATCGAAGACTACGGGGTCCGCAAGATCTTTTCTCCCCAGGATGGACGCCGCCTGGGATTGCAGGGGATGATCAACCTCATCTTGGAAGAGTGCGACTTCAGTGAGAAGCCGGACCTGGCCGAAGAACTCTCCCGTCTGGACCGTCAAGACCACCAGGCGGTCAGCCGGCTGATCACCATGGCCGAGCAGGAGGTTTGCGAGGACGCTTCTAGCCGGGGCCCGCTGAGGGAGATGCTTCAGGCGATGGTTCGCGACCCGCCGTTGGTCGGCATCACCGGACCTGGCGGGGCCGGAAAGAGCTCGCTGGCCGATGAGTTGCTGCTGCGGTTCCGCCGCGACTTCCCCGACAAGAGCGTGGCCATCCTGGCGGTCGACCCTTCCCGCCAGCGGACCGGCGGGGCCCTGCTGGGCGACCGAATCCGGATGAACGCCATTCATTCCAGCCGCGTCTACATGCGCTCGCTGGCCACCCGCCAGTCTCAGACCGAGCTTTCCGCCGCCATCCAAGGGGCGATCGACATTGTGCGGGCGGCCGGTTTCGATCTCATTCTGCTGGAGACCAGCGGCATCGGCCAAGGGAGCGCCGGGGTGGTAGGCATCTGCGATCTTTCCCTGTACGTGATGACGTGCGAGTTCGGGGCGCCCACGCAACTGGAGAAGATCGAAATGCTCGATCACGCGGATCTGGTGGCCATCAACAAGTTCGACCGCAAGGGGGCCGAAGACGCCCTGCGGAGCGTCCGCCGGCAGTACCGCTCCAATCGCAATCTGTTGAACGTGGCCGACGAGGAACTGCCGGTGTTCGGCACAATCGCCTCCCAGTTCAATGATCCCGGAATCGACATCCTCTACGCCGCGCTGTTGAAGGCCGTCAACGCCCAAAAGGGCACGGCCTGGCACGGTTCGCTGCCGATTGGCAAGCGGGCTGAAGGGGACAGGCCCCGCGAACGGTTGCGGACCTACATCCTCCCGCCGGACCGCGTTCACTACCTCGGAGAGATCGCGCATACTATCCGGCGTTACCGGAAGTGGGCTGCAGAGCAGGCCGACGTGGCCCGGCGTCTGTTTCAACTCGCCGGAGCGCGAGAACTGGTCTGCCAGGGAGACGCCGTCGAGGCCCTCGACGAGCAGATCGCCGCCTACCAGGGCAAGCTCGCCGAGGAGCCGAAGAGGATTCTGGCCGATTGGCCCGAGCGCAAGGCAGCCTACCGCCGCGAACAGCTAGCAACCACCGTCCGAGACACGCAGGTCCGCAGCGAGCTTTACACCACCACGCTGGCCGGCACCCGCATTCCCAAAATCTGCCTGCCGGACTTTGCCGATTGGGGCGAGATCGTGCGCTGGAACATGTTGGAGAACGTGCCCGGCCTTTTCCCGTTCACCGCCGGCGTGTTCCCCGTCAAGCGGACTGAGGAGGACCCCAAGCGGCAGTTCGCCGGCGAGGGAACGCCCGAGCGGACGAACCGCCGTTTTCATTACCTCTGCGAGCACGAACCCGCCAAGCGACTATCGGTGGCCTTCGACAGCGTGAGCCTCTATGGGGAAGACCCCGACTACCCGCCCGATGTCTACGGCAAGGTCGGCGAGAGCGGCGTTTCCATCTGCACCCTCGAGGACATGAAGAAGCTCTTTGCCGGCTTCGACCTCTGCGCGGCCAACACCAGTGTGTCCATGACCATCAACGGGCCGGCCCCCATCATGCTGGCCTTCTTTTTCAACACAGCCATCGACCAGCAGGTTGACAGGTTTCGGCAGCAGAACGGCCGCGATCCCGGGGATGTGGAGTATGCCGACATCCGCCGCCGCACCCTGCAGACCGTCCGTGGCACAGTTCAGGCCGATGTCCTCAAAGAAGACCAGGGCCAGAACACTTGCATCTTCTCGATCGATTTCGCGCTGCGAATGATGGGGGATATCCAGCACTACTTCATCGAACATCGGGTGCGCAACTACTACTCGGTCTCGATCAGCGGCTATCACATTGCCGAGGCCGGGGCCAACCCGATCTCGCAACTGGCCTTTACCCTGGCCAACGGTTTTACCTTCGTGGAATACTATCTTTCGCGGGGCATGGATATCGACGACTTCGCCGGCAACCTCTCCTTCTTCTTCTCCAACGGCCTGGATGCCGAATACTCGGTGATTGGCCGCATCGCCCGGCGGATCTGGGCGGTCGCCATGCGTGACAAATACGGCGCCAAAGAACGTTGCCAGAAACTCAAGTATCATACCCAGACCTCGGGCCGTTCGCTGCACGCCCAGGAGATGGGCTTCAACGACATCCGCACCACCCTGCAGGCGCTGATGGCCATCTACGACAACTGCAACTCGCTGCACACCAACGCCTATGACGAAGCGGTTACCACTCCGACCGAAGAATCGGTGCGCCGGGCCGTGGCGGTCCAGATGATCGTCACCAAGGAGTTCGGCCTCGCCAAGAATGAGAACCCCTTGCAAGGCTCGTTTATCATTGAGCAACTGACCGACTTGGTGGAGGAAGCGGTTTTGGCGGAGTTCGAGCGGATCGACCAGCGCGGCGGTGTCCTGGGGGCCATGGAGACGCAGTATCAGCGGGCAAAAATTCAGGATGAGTCGATGCTCTACGAGCGCAAGAAGCACAGCGGCGAACTGCCGATCGTGGGGGTCAACACCTTCCTCCACCCCGGCGGCGACCCACAGGGCTACTGTCCGCCGGCCGGGCTCTCACGCGCCACCCGTGAGGAAAAGGAGGAACAGATCCGGAACCTGCGGGCCTTTCACGAACGCAATCAGGACAAGGCCCCGGCGGCCCTGCGACGACTTCAAGAGACGGCCACATGCGGTGCCAACCTGTTTGCCGAATTGATGGAGACCGTCAAGGTCGCCTCTTTGGGGCAGATATCGCATGCCCTCTATGAGGTCGGGGGCCGATACCGCAGGAACATGTAGTAGATGGGCGCGGGCTTGAGGATGGCCACGATTTGGGGCGCAATGTGGGCCGCGATCATGGCTCGGGCAGGTGGCCTGATGTGATCGAGCGCGGGGAGCGACCTCTCTCGTCACGCCGTCGAGGCGCGGAG
>JAJYGU010000462.1 GCA_021784975.1 Planctomycetota bacterium | reverse complement strand
TAGGGGAAAAAATTGAAAACAACCGTGGACGGTATCGAGCCCTTTCCCTTGTACTGTTGAAGAACCATGGGGGAAGCCCCGCCGAGTTACTTCATCGCCTAGTAGTCCGCAGAAGCCCACGACCTTGAAGCAAGCCGACATCCAAAAAGCACGCCGACATCTCCGATCCGCCGATCCCGTCATGAGGGCCGTGATTGACGCTGTAGGGCCGTTCACCCTCTGCCTTGAGCGTGATCGCTTTGGCATGTTGGTCCGGTCGATCATCTCTCAGCAGATTTCGACAAGTGCCGCCCGCTCCATTCGCAGGCGATTGCATGAACTCGCCGGGCCAGAGAGCGTGACACCGGCATGGCTTTCCGACTTGACGGTCGATCAACTGCGGTCGGTTGGCTTATCTCCGCAGAAGGCGAACTATATTGCCGACTTGGCCCGCAAAGTGAGCGATGGAACCGTTGAGCTTCGGCAAATCGGGCGTTTGTCAGACGAGCGGATCGTGACACATCTCACGCAGGTCAAGGGCATCGGGCGTTGGACGGCACAGATGTTCCTGATCTTCTCGTTGGGGCGGCTGGACGTGTTTCCGCATGATGACCTGGGTGTAAGGACAGCGATCCGCAACCGCTACGGTCTGGCCGATCTTCCCGACAAGCAGACCGCCATCACGATTGCCGCACCTTGGCGACCGTTTGCGTCCGTGGCAAGCTGGTACTGTTGGCGAACGCTGGATCTCGACCGAAAGACGGAAATGGTGACGAGAGGGTATCCGACGTAACAGAGAGGCGGCTGTTGTTGGAAACCAGCGAAGTGCTTCTCGCAGCCTGCTCCCGTCGATGGTCAGCGTGTAGGATACTCCGACAATCTTGAGCGAATTATTCGCCAAGTTCCAGACTGGCTGGTACGCCGATCCGAGGATGCCGTGTTCAAGGAAATGGAGTGGAGCAGGTTGTCACCCACTCGTAACGGCTGACTGCTTTCCGGTGTCCAACTGGCTGTTACTCTGTCGAAATCGACGGATTCGATGCAGCAACCACATAACTACTTAATATAACAAGACTTGCGGCGACGGCAGATGCTCGGATTGACGCAGTGCGTTGATTCTGATATCGTATATGGTATCATTTAGTGCATGGAGGCACGACCATGTAAGGGAGTGTGATGATGGCAAAAGTGAAGTTCGTGCTGCTCTTGCCCCTGACCTACAACGATGGGAGCCGGGTGCCAAAGGACATTATGGATCGAATCGAGGCCGATCTTTTCGTCCTCGCCGGTGGTTACACAATCGCCGGAACGGGAAAAGGTGCTTACCGAATGCGGAACGGGTCAAAGCAGATAGACGAGACACTCCAGATGTGGGTGGTTGTGGATGAAGACGACGAATCAGCGTTGAGGGAACTGGTTGCTGGTATTGGCGAAGTGCTCGGCCAACAGTCAATGTATTTCGAACGGACCACCAGCACCGTCGAGTTCGTCGCATCGACTCCTCTTGGAGGATCAAGCCATGAGTAAAGAAAAAAGCATTCTTGACTCGGCACGAGAAGTCGCCCAGTCAGTCGAGACATGGGCAGACCTCTCAAACACTCTTTTCGACCCCGAGGCAGGGCTTGTCGCAAAGGCATTTCCGACCCGTCAGGAACGAGAAGCGTTCTTGCGGACTAAGGAATACCGTGGGATTCGACAACTGATCGACTCGGCACGGGAACGAACTGGCCTTGTCGCAGGTGCGGCTCCATCAAAGAGCGGGAGGTTCATCGTTCGTCTGCCCAAAACGCTTCATGCTGCTCTCGATGCCGAGGCTACGGAAGAAGGCGTAAGCCTTAACCAGTTGGTCGTGACCAAGCTCGCAATCCAGATGTCCCGGTTGGCAACGAGTTCCACTCCCGAGATGGCACTGATCGCTCAGGCATATCTCGAAGTACGGGATGGCTACTCCATTGATCGAGTCGTTGCTGATCCTGATATGGATCGCCAGTTCCTTCATAGGTGCCGCCAGTTGGGTCTGGGAGGAACAGATTTCGACCTGAACTGGAAGCTCTTTAATGGCCGGAAGAACAAGTATTTCACTGATTTGCCGAAGACAAAGAACTACACGGCCTCAAAGAAGGACGAGTTCGAGTTTTCAAGCGAGATGGCGATCCGGTTTGTTCAGCAACAAGTTCGCCTACGAGACGTAAGGGATGTGTCGCTCGACAAGATCGTCTGCGATCCCGACTTGGCAGGCGAGTTTGACAAAGTTGCTCAAAGACTTGCACCGGGCTTCACCCCGCTTGATTACCGATGGGTAGCATTGGGCGTGCGAAAGGCGGCGGGTCGCTACGCCGCTAAGGCGAAGACAATAAAGCTGCCATCCTTTGATTCTCTTGGATCTACTCGTTCCGTTCGTGCGAGTGCGATTCCTACTGAACAAGGGATGTACATCTTTCGTTGTGAATACGACTCGCTCTTTATCGGTCAAACCGACAACCTTCGGCACCGGGTTGAGCGACATTTCGATGGTGGCGGCAAAGCTGGCATCCCAGATTGGCTCTACGATCCTGGTTCCCGAGGAATCAGCCTCGGCATAGTCACTACCCCTGGAGTTAGCCCAACAGATCGGAAGATTGTTGAACTGGGTGCAGTCTTAACCTACAAACCGTACTTCAACTACGTGGGAACAAAGGCGGCGTAGCAAGGATGTGGTGTGAACCGATGGACAAGACACGAAGCTCCCAGCGAACATCGAGAGTATTGCGACCACCGGTGAAGTGGCACGGAGGCAAGTTCTACCTATGCCATCGCATTATCGCCCTGTTTCCGCCTCACCACACTTATGTCGAACCATTCGGCGGTGCAGCGTCGGTTTTGCTGAACAAGCCATCTTCTTTGGTGGAGGTCTACAATGACCTCGATCAGAGAATTACCCGGCTATTCCGTGTTATTCGTGACAATGGCCCCGAGCTTCAACGGCGTTTGGCACTGACTCCGTACAGCGAAATCGAGTTCAAGAATGCTGACGAACCAGCGACGGATGATATTGAGAAAGCTCGCAGAGACTTCGTGCGATGGCGTCTGTCGCTTGGTGGGCGAGGGGATTCCTTTAGTTTTACATTGCATCGAGTTCGCCGACAGATGGCCGACGTAGTATCGGGCTATCTTTCGACTATCGATGAGCAGCTTCCCCTCATCGTGGAGCGACTGCGGACGGTGGAAATCGTTTGTCGCCCCGCCCTCGAAGTAATCGGCATGTGGGACAGTAAAGAGACGGTGTTCTATTGTGATCCGCCGTACTTGCCATCCACTCGACACGAGTCGAGTCGGTCGGTATACGGATGCGAAATGACGGAAGGCGAACACCGAGAACTTGCTGCTGTTCTGCGGCGGTGCATGGGAAAAGTTATTCTCAGGGGTTACCCGTCAGATTTGTACAAAGAACTTTACGGTGACTGGCGTGTTATGACATTCGATATTGCCAATCACGCAGCCGGAGGTCGGTCGAAAGCACGAATGCAGGAAACTACCTGGATGAATTGGTAGGCGGGCCGCTGGCAACGCCAATCGCATAGACGAGACCACAGCCGCCTTCGATATAGATATCACCAGTGGTCAATCCCGACCGAATCGCAGTCTGACCCTTCACTCCGCATTCTTCCCACGACATCGGAGCGAGATTGCGGAAACTCTGGCACAAGAATAACTTAGAGCGATTTCGCCCGCCCCTGCCATGAGCGTATTGCACATGACAGAGGCGGACGCTTTTGTCCGCCTGACATTCTGTCGTTTTGTCGTTTTGTCGCCGTGCCAAAACGACAGAATGCCAAACCGGCCCGCTATCCCGCCATCGGCTGCGGAGTCGCAGCCCGCAACTCCCTCATCCGCCGTTGGCAAGTCCGTTTGCTCTTTCCCGTGGCACGGGCGAACGCCTCCAGACGCATCTGCGGGTCCGAATGCTCGGCCATGATCTTTTCGAGAAGCTGACGCTCGGTCGCCTTCTCCTCCTTCTTGGACAACACGAGCGGATCAGCCGCTTCGGTGTGCTTCAATTCGGCCAACCGATCTTCGAGCGAACTGGTGATCAGATCCTTCCAATGGGTCTCCGTCCCGCCCGCTCGGTACTGTCCGTAGTCGAGAAACGCTTTGTCCACCAGCATCCGCACGTCGGGACGCAATCCAAGACGCTCGGTCTCATGGATCAGATGATCGGCCACCCGGCGACAAGCTTCTGCACTCAACCTCTTGCCAGTTGGCAAGCGGCACCCTTTGGAGCTAATGTGGTACATCAACGCTTTGATCTCCTCGTCGCTAGGGTCATAGCTGCGGACCTGCATCCGACTCCTCAGGGCGTCCTCGACGGGATTGTTCCGCAATTCCAGATTGGAAATGGCAATAATTCCGCCCTTGAACTCGACTTCCACGTCCCGTCCCTGGCGTTTGTACTTGACAACACGCCTGCCGTCCGGTTGTTTGCCGAGTGCGGCCAACAAGATGGCAAGGGCTGCGGGTTGGTTAAAAATCGGGGCAACGTCGTCCAACACAATCACCTTCGTAGAGTTCTCTTCGATCAACTCGAACAATCCGATAGGGGTGATGTGCCCGGACTGGTAGACGTATTTGCAGCCCGCTTCGTCGAGGGTAGTAAGGACGGTATAGGTCTTTGCCGTTCCGGCCCGACCGCACAAATACAAACCTGCATAGCCATGTTTCACCACGCCCCGCACACGGTCCCGCAGAAAGCCGAGCCGTTGTTGGAGTTTCGCCAGGGCGGGCTCATTCACGGTCATTGGTTCGACGACTTCAGGACGACGGATCTTCCACAACGCCTTCACCAACGTCCGAAGCTTGGTGCCAACTTCGCCATCGATGCTCTTGGGCTCGATGCCGTTGGCGATACCGAGCAACTGGTCGATGGTAGCCGCCAAGGCGGCATGATCGTCGGACGACATGGTGGTGGCGACTTCTTCAACCGGGGTACGGTCATTGCACACGACCTGCACGCATGATTCCTCATCACGACACGTTGCCTGCTCGACCTCGGACAAAACTTTTTCGGTACGCATGGTAAAACTCTCCAAACACGCTTTTTCAGGTTTCGAAATGAAACCGCATGGAGTTGCGAAAAACGTCCGGGCGAGTTATGGTACAGAAGGAGCGAATATTCCTTACAAGGAACAAAATCGATGCAAGAATCCGAGAAACGAGCGACGTTTCGAAAAAACTTGCGGATGCTGTTGGGAGCAACGTCCCGTGAGCGGATGGACAAATGCCGAGCGGCAGGTCTGGACAAGAAAGGAGCCCGCTATATCAGCAAGCTACTATCCACTGGAATTGGGCACACCAGAGGAAACGCCGACCTAGCAAAACTCTGCACCTACCTGAAAATCCCCCCGAGCAGTCTATGGGACGGGAAGCACCCCCACGTACTTGGCTGGCAGGAAGCTCACAAGTTCGAGGAGCAACTCGGAGTCATGGTACTGGTGAGTCTCGGCCATCAGTTCCGAGGTCAGAGCCTCAACGATGTTGACAGGTTTTTGAAGCAACTTCGGCAGAAAATATGCTTCTGGGCAGGTATCGGTGGCGGTGGTTGAATTGCCGAAATGATGATTCTGGGCTTGATCCGATTGGGCAATCCAAGAGCAACTTAGAGAGATTTCATCCACCCCAGTCACGGGCCTAACGCACATGACTGGGGCGGACGTTTTGCTCACATGACATTCGGTCCCTTTGCCGTTTTGTCACCGAGCGACAGTCCGCTCATTCCACATGGGGCGGCATCTTCGTCTTCAACTCCCGCATTCTCCGTTGACAGGTCCGCTTGCTCTTGCTAGTAGCCTTCATGTACGCTTCAAGCCGCTCATTGGGATCGGAATGGTCCCGAATGAGCTTCTCCAGGAGTTTTAGCTCGTCGGCCATTTCCGCTTTCTTGGTGGGCACCGTGACCTTGGTGTGCTTCAGTTCGATCAGCCGATCTACGAGCGAACTTGCCACAAGGTCTTTCCAATGGGTTTCCGTGTCTCCGTCCCGCCACTGCACGTAATCTGGAAATGCCTTGTCCACCTGCACTCGAATGTCGGGATCTAGGCCGAGACGATTGCCCTCGCTCAGCACGAACTCGGTCACGATCCCGCATTCTCGTGGTGAAAGCTGCCCACCCTCATCGGGAAGTGCATATCCCTTGGACGCAATGTCTCGCATTAAGGCAGCGACCTGCTCGTTGGTCGGATTGTAGTTGAGCGTCTGCACCCGACTCTTCAAAGCATCGGTGACGGCATCGCCATGCAGTTCGAGATTGCTGATGGCAATAATACTACCAGTGAAATCGACGTTGACCGTCTTCCCTTGTCGCTTGTACTTGACGATCCGTGTGCCATCCGGTTGTTTGCCGAGTGCGGCCAGGAGAATCGTGACGGTGGGACGCTTCTCGAAAATCGGGGCGACATCATCCAAGACGATGACCTTGTCGCTGTTCTCCTCCAACAACTCGAACAGCCCAATGTGAGTCAAGTGTCCGAGATGGTACTCATAGTGGCAACCGATTTCCTCCAAGGTTGTACGCACCGTGTAGGTTTTCGCCGTTCCAGGCCGACCGTACAAGTAGAACCCTGGTTGACCACGCAGTGCCACGGCTCGGACCCGATCTCGAACAAGGCCCAGCCTCCGATTCAGTTCAGCCAAGTCGGGATCGGTTGTCGCCGCAGATGCGATGACCCTGCGAGGTACCTCGGGGCGGCGGATTTTCCGCAATACCTTAGCCAACGTACGCAACTTTGTGTCATCAACGCTTCGAGGTGGGATGTGGTTCGCAACAGCAACCAACTGCTCGATGGCGGCCAGCAGGGCGGCATGATCGCCGTCAGGTGCTCCCGTAGTACAGGGGGCAATGTTGGAGGGAGAGCCGCTCTCATCTTTCGGTAACGCTATCATTCTTTTCTCCTGCACCTCGCACACGCTTGTGTGTCGGCCTGTAGTGTCTGGCCGAGGCACGAAGCGAGGATATGCCGTTGTCTTGCGGAGGTTAGGAGCGATGCCAAGAAAGGGCGTCAACCGCCCAACGGCAGATCTTGCCGAGATGATGTCTGGGCATAGCATCCCCCTTCACCACAAGGGTCATGGGGGCCTGCATAGGACCAGTACAAGTATTCCAAGGCAAGCCAGTGGCCGTGTCGTCTGCACGGCACGAGACAGGCATGATAGCGGGTTCTTGGGGCCTTGTCAAAATTTCGAACGCAAAGTTTTCAAAGCTTGAAGTGACCGGGCTGTTACGCTCGACGATAGTCCGACAAGATCTTGTTGAAAAGTCCGATAAGCGGCACGGGAACAGTGACGTGTGGGACACAGAAGATACGACAAGGTGTCCAGTTTCCCGAAGAAAATGACGATCTTGTCCGGCCTCTTTGGGAAAAAATTCGCAGGCCCTTGCCCTCCGCTGTAGTTAACGTCCATGAACAAAAGAAGTTCGGCACATCATGAGTCCGGCTCCTTTTCTTCTTTCTTGGGTATTACATTGAACGCTGCCCGCATGCCGTGTCTTGCGGCGGGCATTCCCCTAAGATCAGATGCGGGACCGTCGCGCAAGTTCAGCCTCGACGGCGGCACGATGTTCTTCACTACGTTGCAAGTGAGCCTTATGGTGAGGAAGCTTGCGAGCGGCGGTCAAATTCTCGAAGGACCTCTGGATTGCCGCGACCGAAGTACAGAGCCCGCCGGGCGTGTCGACAACCTCCAAGTAGACGCCCCGGCTGCCGCCAGTAGCCCAGTGGTGGAGGGTGGAGGCACGGACCTTTCGGCCACGCCGATGCCGGGGGCAGTAGCAAGTGGCCTGCGGGAGCGACGCTAAGCCCTCGGAAAAAAGGTCCGGCGTCCGCGTCTTATAGGGGTCCACCGAAGAATCCGAAGTCGCGCCATTCGTACTGGTTCCCAAGCTGGTCGCCGCGGGTTCGATCCCCGTCTCCCGCTCTTTCCGCAGCCCGTTGACAGCAATTGTCAGCGGGTTGTATTGTTTGACGGGCTATATTTTCTTCGGCATGGCGGTCCAAACCCCCTTCTTCTTGCTGCTCTTGACGCAAGTTTCGATGAAGGCAATACCCATCCAGCCGTCTTCGACGGTGGCGTACTTGGCGCCGTCGGTGCTGAAGGATTCGCCCGCCTGCCACTTGCGCACGTCGGCCTCGAAGCAGCGATGCAGCCGGGCAAAGGCGTCGTGGAACGCTTCGGGATGTCCGGACGGAATCGTCGGTTCGGCCAGCAAATCGGCCGGGACGTTCTTCGGCAGGAAACCGTCGCCCGGCGTGACCGCGCCGCGCCAGTAGACCCGGTCCGGCTGGTTGGGCAAACGGATGGTCACCGCTTCGGGTTCTTCTTGGCGCCAGGTGAGCGATCCCTTCGTGCCGGCAATTTCAATGCCGAGATCGTTCTTGTGGCCGATGCTGATCTGCGAGGCACGGACCAGGGCCTTGCCGCCGTTGCTCAAGGCACAGTAGATGGTGAAGTGGTCGTCCAACATCCGGCCGTCAACGAACCTCTCAAGCTGGGCGCTGAGTTGATTAACCTCCAAGCCGGTCACGTAGCGGAGTTGCATCAAGGCGTGAGTGCCGATGTCGCCGCCGCAACCCGAACCGCCGGCGAGCTTGGGATCCACCCGCCAAACCGCCTGCTGTTGACCGGTGGCTTCGATCTTCGTCGCCAACCAGCCTTGCAGGTAGTAGCTGTCTACCCAGCGAACATCGCCAATCAAACCGCTGCGAACCAGGTAGCGGCTGAAACGGCTCGTCCAGTGGCCCAGGTACGTGTGCGCGACGCCGAAGGGGATATTCAGCTTGCGGGCCGTTCTCACCAGATCGGCGGCCTCCTTGAGGTTCAGGCACAGCGGCTTCTCGCAGAAAACCGCGATGCCGGCCTTCATAGCCTTCATGGCCGGATCGTAGTGAACGAAATTGGGCGTGACGATGAGAATGTAGTCCAGCTTCTCCTCTTTGGGCAGGCTGGCGTTGGCCTGGATCATTTCGTCGTAAGAGCCGTATCCCTTGATCGGGTAGGGCCACTTCGCGGCTTCCTGGAGGGCCACCTTCGGATCCGGAAACAGTGCTCCGGCTACCACGCGGCGGGTGCCATCAAAATGGATCGCTTTCTGATGCGGCTGGACAATGAAGGCGCCCTTGCCGCCACCTACCAGACCGACATTGAGAGGTCGTGCGGACATGCTTGCTTGCTCCTGTTCGTGGTTGGACTATTTCACACCAATGACCATCTAAAGTCGCGATCGTTATTCCTGGCGACACGCAGAGTACCCGGCAAATTGATTGGGGTTCCACTATTGCCCGGCGACCTGCTTCACCTCGACGTACTGCGCGCCCACGATGCCCCGCTTTCCACGGATTGACGCTTCCAGCCGGCCGGGACCCGCCGATAGGCGGACGTTGCGGAAGACGCATTCGGGCTGGCCGGCGCGGATCGTTTGCCGGGCTGAAAAGCCCGAGCACGAAAACGTCGCTTGGCCATCGTTCGGAAGCGGCTCGAACCGCAGTGTTGCCTCGTAAGTCGTCGGCGTCACGACCTGCACTTCCCAGTAGCCCAGGCCGCTGGGTCCCCAGCTCGCGGCGGGGCCGCGCCAATCCTGCCGTGTCAGCAGCACGGGATTCTCGTGCGGCGAGCCGATGTAGATCCGCGAAGGCACGGCGTAATCCCGCTTGGCGGTGACATCGTTGAACCACGCGTCGTACTGGGCCTTCAGTTGGGCTACACGATCGGGATGCGCGGCGGCCACGTTGTGCAGCTCCAGCGGGTCGTGGGCCATGTCGTAAAGCTGGAAATCGGTCCCGCCATCCCACCGCTCCGAAGCGCCCAGCGGTTGCACGAGCTTCCAATCCTGAGATCGGGCGGCGAATGCCCGATAACGCTCCGGCGCATCGCCCCTATGCCACTGGAAAAAGAGGGTGCGGTCCGGCCAGGCCACGGCCTGCCCCCGCATGAGCGGCGCCAGGCTCCGCCCGTCGAACTTCACCTGCTTCGGCTTCGCCACGCCGCACAGATCGAGCAGCGTCGGGGCAAGATCGAAGCAGGCCGCAATGGGGTCCACCCGCCGGCCCGCTTGCAATTGCCCCGGCCAGCGAATGAAACAGAATTGGTGGATGCCGCCCTCGAACGGGGTCCCCTTCCAGCCCTGGAAGCCGGCATTATAGCCGCCGTGGTACTGGCAGCCGTTGTCCGAAAAAACGACCACGATCGTGTGGTCGGCAAGCTTCATCGCATCCAGGGCCGCCAACAGCCGGCCCACGTTGTCGTCGATGTTCTCGATCATGCCATAGACGCGGGCCAAGTCGGCGGCATTGTGTCGTCTGGCCATCGGGTGCCCGCCGCGTGGGAATTTCTCAGGCGCAAAATCCTTCGCCGGATAGTGGTGGCGATATTCCTCCGGGACCTGGTGCGGGGCGTGGGGACAGTTGAACGGCAGATAGACGAAGAACGGCCGGTGGCTCGGCCTGCGGATGAATTGGATCGCGGCTTGGGTGATGACGTCGCTCACGTAGCCGTGGGTCTTGATCCACTGGCCGTTGCGGCGGAGGGTGGCGTTGAAATACGCGCCGCGCTCATCGACGGGGTCGGGCGGATCGCCGGGCTGGGCCAGTCCGCCGCCGTTGAGGACCAGCGTTTCCTGAAAACCTTTGTCCATGGCCCGCATCGGGTAGTTGTCGCCCAGGTGCCACTTGCCGAAGATGCCCGTGCGGTAGCCGCCGGCGGCCAGCATTTCGGCCAGGGTCGTTTCGTCGGGGTGCACCAACGAGCGGCCGAGGTAGGTGTCGACCACGCCGGTGCGATAGTTGTAGCGGCCCGTCATGAGGCAGGCCCGCGTGGGCGAGCACACCGGCATGACGTGAAAGTTCACCAGTGAAACGCCTTGCTTGGCCAATCGGTCGATCTGCGGGGTGTGGATGACCGGGTTGCCGGTGGCCCCCAGCTCGCCGAATCCCTGGTCGTCGGTCAAAATGACAACGACGTTGGGCCGCAGCGACTTCTCAGCCGCCGCAACTGGGCCGGTCATGGCCAGTCCACCAATCGCGGCTAGGATGACATATCGGACGAGTTGCACCGTAGTTCTCCTTCTTTCACCATCCGTCAATGCCGCTGATGTCGTCCGCGGCGCAACACAAGACGTTTAGCCGCCGCCGGCACGGCGTAGATTCTCGGCATGAGGCCGACGTCCCGTCGGCCGCTGAACATCTCAGTCCATCCCACACGCGGAATAGCCATCCGTCTTACCACGGTGGACCCTCGGTGTCTAGCGTCCCGGGGATATTTGGCGCCGAACAGCCGGTCCTTCCCACCCGGAGGCCTCCCGGCAGTTGCCAGGATACGGCGATTCTACTGTGGGAAAGCCTAAGCATCAAACCTCCCAAAATCCCTTGACGACGAACGAGTGCGGGATTATTGATAGGGACATCGTAACCGTTCGCGGGGACTGTCCCAATTTCGCGGCGGGCAACATGCGCAGCATGGTCAGCCGCGAAAATGGGACTATCCCCGTCGGCCGCACAAGGAGCATGTAATGGACCGTCAGGCTTCCACACGTTTGTTCTTAGGCGGCCCGCAGCCCGCCGACATCTCGACGGCGGGGGGCGAAGGAACCGCCCCAGCCACCCAGGAACGCCGCGACTTCCTCAAACAAAGCGCGATTCTTGCTGCGAGTGCCCTCGGTGCACCACTGCTTCCGGCCCTTCTGCGCGGCGCATCGGAGGACCCGTCATCGCCCGGCAGTCACGAATCGGTCTGCCTCAAGTCGAGCCCTCCGGCGCATACGCTCTGGGCGGTGCGAATCGAGGGTCTGAAGGACCGCCTCGCCGAGCGATTGCCGTTGTCGTGCCTTCAAGGGCTCGTCAATCGCCGCCGACCGCAGATCTTCCTCGCTTATGACCATTTTGACCAACAGTGGCTGGACTGGTTGCGCGAGCGGGGCGACGTGCGAGAGGTCCGCTGGGTGCAACCCAAAGAACTTTACGAGAGATTCCTTCCGGCCGCGCAGGGACTGGTGGTCACCGATCCGAAACTCCCTGGCAGCGTGAACGTGGCGACCATGCTCGCCGCGGTGGAAGGCTGGCTGCCGGTGACCCCCAGCTTGTGCAAGGAGCTTCGCCGCCGGTGTCCTGGATTCGCGTCCCTGAAGGTAGCCATGGATCTCCGCGGGAGATGGAAAAAGAACGTCGCGGCCTACCAGTGGTTCTACGAGAACTACGGTTCGCGGATGTCCCGCCGGATGTGTGCCAATTACGACCCCGGCCAGTTCGAACTCCGCGATTATCTGGTGGAATTCAAGGTGCCGCTGGTTTGGGTCTCGCATCCCGACGACTGCAAACGCGACCCAGCGGCTTCATGGGCCGACGAATCGCAATTCGCCCGCGACCTGTTCCAGAAGCTTCCGGCGAACATCCCATGCCTTGGCTGGTGGGACCGTGGACAGGGCGGAGAAGAGGGCTGTGGCGAGAACGGGCCATTCTCGGGCATGGAGCTGGCCAGCCAGTACGCCAAGTTCGAGCTTTGCACGGCCTTTGACGGGTTCGCCCGCGGCGTCGGCAACCTGTCGGTCCACTCGGGCACCTCGGCGACCTTTCGCCAGAAGAGCGCTCCGCCGCTGCCGCCCCTGGCCGACAAAGTGTACTATACCTACACCCGCACCGACGGTGACGGGATGAATTTCTGGCGCCAGGTCTACCGCGATCTCTGGGACCAGCCGGCTCATGGCAAGGTGCCCGTCGCGTGGCAGCTCGGACCTACTGGCTTCGATCTGATTCCAGACATCCTCGACTACTTTTACAAGCACGCCACGGCCAACGATGTCTTCGTGAATGCTCTGACCGGCATCGGGTACATTCGTGAATCGGTCTACCTGGAGAAACTGCCGAAGGCAGAGCAACAGCCCGCGTGGAACCAATACATGGACCTTTCCGCGCGTTACTTTCGGCGATTGGACCTTTCGCTCTTGACTACCTTCGAAGCCTTCCAGCTCATGCCGCAGGAGAGGTTGGAACGTCTTGCGGCGTTACCGGGCCTCAAGGCCATCTATCGCAACTACAGTCGCTTCCCGAGCACCACGGCAGACAACGCGGCGTCCGAGGTCAACGGTGTGCCGGTCTTCCGCGCCGTGATCGACGGCCCTCCCGTCGCGAATATCGTGCGGCAGTTCAAGCAGTTCGCCGGGGCCAAACGTCCAGCCTTCCTGCACGCTTCCCTGTCGAACTGGTTTGTGGACATGCGCGTGCTGGTCGAAGTCGAAAAGGCGCTGGGGCCGGACTACGTCGCGGTGCGTCCCGATCAGCTTCCGGCCCTCTACCTGCAAGCCAAGAAGAGGCGGTGAACCGCCTCTTGCAGTTCATCCAGAGATTGCAGCACT
>JAJYGU010000389.1 GCA_021784975.1 Planctomycetota bacterium | reverse complement strand
CCCCGGCCCTCTCCCGGAGGGAGAGGGGGACCACTGGTCCTTCCACAGTTTGTACTCAAAACTATCGACCAAGGCAATCCAACTTGCCTCGATCACGTTTTCGCTCACTCCGACGGTGCCCCAGACATCGTCCTCGTCCTGGCTTTCGATGACCACCCGCACGCCGGCCGCGGTGGCCGCCTCGGAGTTGATCACCCGCACTTTGTAATCGACCAGGTGCAGCTTGACCAGACCGGGAAAGCTCCCGTTGAGGGCCTTCCGCATGGCGGCGTCGAGGGCGTTGATCGGACCGTCGCCTTCGGCCACCTCGTGGCGGACCGTCTCGCCGATGCGGATCTTGACGGTGGCCTCGGTGCGGATTTGACCGTTGGGCCCGGTCTCCACGTTGACGTGGTAGTGCAGCCGCTCGAAGTGTGGCCGAAAGGTGCCCATGCACTTTTGCACCAGGAGCGCAAACGAGGCCTCGGCCGCCTCAAACTGGTAGCCGGCGTTCTCCATCGACACCACTTTGGCCAGAATGTTCTCGGTCTGCTTGGCGCCCGGGGTGGCCGTCGGTCTGACGACGCCGCCGTTAGCGGCAACTTCGGCATTGCCCGTAAGCGTCGCACTGGCCGCCACGATGTTCGACCGCCCCGACAGCTCGCTCACCAGAATCCGCCGCTCGTTGCCCACAAGCTGCGGGTCGATATGTTCATAGCTGGCCGTATTGCGGGCAATGCCGCTTACGTGCATGCCGCCCTTGTGGGCAAAGGCGCTCTTGCCGACAAACGGCTGGTTGGGGCGAAAGTTCATGTTCAGCAGCTCGTAGACGTAGCGCGATAGCTCCGTGAGGTGGGCCACGCCGTCCGACTGGAGCAGTTCATAGCCTTGCTTCTTGGTTGCCAGGTTGGCGACCACCGAGATGAGGTCGGCGTTGCCGCAACGTTCGCCGAAGCCGTTGATGGTGCCCTGAACCAAAACCGCGCCCGCCTCGATGCCGGCCAGCGAATTGGCCACTGCCAGGTCGCAATCGTTGTGGCAGTGCACCCCCACCGGCACGGCCAACGTGGCGACCGCGGCCGCGGTGATCTCGGCAATTTCCTCGGGCATCGAGCCGCCGTTGGTGTCGCACAGCGTGACCGACATCGCCCCCGCCTCGACTGCCGCTTGCACGGCGCGGAGGGCATAATCGCGATCCTGTTTCCAGCCGTCGTAATAATGCTCTGCATCGAAGATGACCTTGCGGCCGGCCTCGACCAGGTAGCTCACGCTGTCGCGAATCATGACTAGGTTCTCGTCGAGCCGGGTGCGCAGGACCTCGGTCACTTGAAACGCCGAGGCCTTGCCGACCAAGGTGATGGTGGCCGCGCCCGATTGGAGCAGCGCCCTCAGGCCGGGGTCCCGCTCGGCGCTGACGCCCTTGCGGCGGGTCATTCCAAACGCGCAGACCAGGCTCCGTTTCAGCCCCAATCTGCCGACCTGCTGAAAATACTGAAAGTCCTTCTCGTTGGAGGCCGGATAACCGCCTTCGATATAATCGACCCCGATGCCATCCAACGCGCGAGTCAGCGCCAGCTTGTCGGGCAGCGAGAAGCTAACGCCTTCGCCTTGAGCGCCGTCACGCAAGGTGGTGTCGTAGATCTGGATGCGACGCATGGCAGGAATCAGGGATCAGGGACAAAAAAAGCCCCAAAGCCTCTTCGGCCCTGGGGCTTTCGTTCTTCGGTCTCATGCCGGAAGCCCTAGGGCCGAACCTTCCCAATAATAATGACGCCCACGACCGCTATCGAAGCGACCAGATTGCGCGTCACCCGGGGAAGTTGCGTAGACATAAATCGGCTAGGGCGTTGCGAATAAATCAGCCAACTTACCAACTGTACCCCACCCATCCAAACCTGTCAACCGGTAGACGTGCCATGCCCAAATAGAGGGGTTCGCCGACCAGGTCGCATCCCCCAGCGGCAGGTGCGGTCGCCAAGAACAATCGTCAGAAGGCAAATACGTCGGGCGATACGCTGAAATATCGCGCCAGCTTGCCAATGGGGCGTCGATTCGAGGAACGCTTGTCCTTGAGAACTTCCCAAATCGTTGAGTCCGCGATTCCCGTCGCCTTGGAGACTTCCGTTTGGGAAATCGCCTTTCCACCACCCCTTATCGTATTCCTTGTGAGTCAGCACGTGCCGGATGTAAAGCAGCGAAAGAGTAGCCGAGGCGGGACTCGAACCCGCACGGGCGTTTGAAGCCCACGGGATTTTAAATCCCGAGCGTCTGCCATTCCGCCACTCGGCCGGGACTGCTACGTCCCAACAGTTTATTTCGTGTCGGCTTTGGTTTCAACTGGGCGGAAAAAGCCGTCAGCCGGTATACGTTGCAGCAATCGACGAAACAGGGCTGGCGATCGCCGCCCAGGCCAAGTCGCCGGCTCGCTCAGAGCGAGATCCAGATCGGAATCACAGTTGGATGAGCAGCTTGCCGGCATTAGCGCCGGGGGCCTGATCGTAAACGGCATGGACCTCAAACACCACCACCCCCTTGAAGCTCTTGCCGGGATTCTTCTTCTGCAGGGCGGCCTGGGCCATGTCATAGTCTGGCCCCTTGGTCTCATACTTGGCCGAGCCCGCCATTTTCCAAGACCGTCCCGACACCGGGTTGTAAGTGGCCAGACAGACGCGGCCGTTCGACTGGACGTTGGCGGCAGTGGCCTTCATAAACATGTCGCCGATCACAAGTTTCTGCTCGCCGGACCAATACAAGTTGAGCATGGGGGCAACATTGGGCACGCCGGTCGCGTCCGCCGTGGCCATCCAACAGACCTGGCTGCCGTCGAACAAAGACTTGATCTCTTGGGGAATCATGCTGCTACTCCTCTTTACTGGTTGAGATGGTGGTAATCAAGAACACGGTGAATTCTCTCATGTCGCCGCCCGTAATCGGCTTGCGGATTATGTGCGCAGTTACGTCCGTTGGGTTGATGAATCCTGCTTGGCGCAGAAAATTCATTAGGACGCCGCGGTCAAAGCCGTGATGGTAAACACTTGGGGCAACCTCGGGACCGTGAAACAGTCCCGGTTCCGGATCCAGGTCGGCGATGGCCAAGTAGCCCCCGGGTTGCAACAGGCGATAGAAGGCCGCCAACAACACTTCGATCCGATCCACGTGGTGAAGCACCATGTTGGCCACAATCAGATGGTAGCGTGCCTCGGGCGGTGACTCGTGCAGCAGGTCGAGCTTTGTGGCCTGCATTCGCTGTAAACCCCCGGAGCGTATCTTGTCCTCCAGGACACGGAGCATGCCCTCAGAACTATCTGCTCCGGTCACACTTCGGACGCAAGGGAGCAGGAACAGACCGAGCAATCCGGTGCCGCATCCGTAGTCAAGCACGTCCATCTCTCGTGTCGGTTGCACTTGGCGAAGGACTGCCTTGCCGACGGCCTTTGCCAGCTCAACGCGGCGCGGTTCCACATCCCAGTCGGCGGCGGATTGGTCGAAGTAGTTGGGGAGTGCGTCGCTCATAGCCCTTCAACTCCCCTCAATCAAGCTCAAAGTGCGCGGGTGGCCAGCAATGTCCGGACACTGCGACCATTCGGCCTTGCCCTCCCGCAGTTGTGCAGCATAGGCCATACAAGACGGATAACCGCACTTCCCACAATTAGTGCGCGGCAAGAGCTTGTAAATATCCATGACCCCTGGCGGGCGTCTCCGGCTAAAACTGGGCACAATCTCCCCCCGACGGCTCCAAATCCCCTCCACGATGCCGACGGCCTCCGTCATGAGCCGCTGGGCCTCCTCCCTGTCGGCCACCGGGGCCACGGCAATTTCACGAGATCGGAAGGCATATTTGCGGCTTCCGCTCCTCCAGATCAGCGTGTCCAGGTCACGGTGATATTCGGCGCCTCTTAGCTCGGAATTGAGATAGGGCAGCGCTGCTCCGATGTCGTCTTCCAACAGGGCCCTGGCGTTCCAGGCGGCAACTCCGGGAAGGCAGGGGATCTCTGCCAGTTCCAAGCGGTAACCGCGAATCAAGCAATCCGTGGACTCTACTCGATCGCTCATAGCAGTTCCCATAACCCGAGACCCCGCTTCCTCGAACTGGCCATCAGCCACTCTCCTTGCTCATTCGGCCGTGAACTTGAAACTGCTGCCCGTATGACAGGTCAGGCAGCGGTCAGGGAAGGCGTTCCATAGGGCAACCGTAGCCGGCATGCCCGTGCAGTGCGCGGGCGCCAGTCGCTCGACGCCGATCCGCTGAAGCTCTTCGATGGTTCGCGTGATCCGTTCTGGCGAAGCCGCAATCAGGTGCATCCCGCCAATGACTGCCCGAATCGGCCGATGGCCGGCCAACTGGCCCACGTAGCGGAGGGTGTTGATGATCCCCGAATGCGCGCAGCCCAGCAACACCACGATGCCTGCGGCGGTGTCGAAAAAGAGCGATTGGTCGTCTTCCAAGGGATCGGGTTGTGTGCAGGCTTCGTCCAGAAAGAACGGTCCGCCAGGGGCCTCGAAATCCACCAGCCGAGGAACCGGGCCGGTGACCGTCAGCCCGTCGAACACCGTGGTCGGTTGGCTGGTGGGAATCCAGCGGCCACTCGATTCCCGAATAGCCTTATCGGAGAAGTAGGGCAGACCGATCTCCCTCGCGGTGCCGTCGCGATTGCGCATGAATTTCCGCGCGAACGCCGCCTGATGGGCGTACACCGGGATGGATCTGGTAGACTTCAGGGCTTCGGCTACTCCGCCCGTGTGGTCGTAATGTCCGTGGCTAAGGACCAAGGCCTCGCTCTCGCGCAGCGGGACCCGCAGTTTATACGCGTTGCTGGCGAGCACACCGCCTTGTCCGCAGTCGAACAACACCCGCCGACCCTGGTACTCGATCCAATAGGCCAAGCCGTGCTCGGCCAGTAGGTCTGGCCCACCCGCCGTGTTTTCGACCAGAACGGTAATCCGGATTTTCGTCATGTCAGTGGTCGCAGGTGTTTTGTCCTGATACCAGAGTGCCGCTCAAGAAGGCGGCGACCAAGTCTTCCGGGGTGTCGGCCGGCGCACCGACCACAACCTTCACCCCGCTTTGGGCAAACAACTGTTGTGCGCGCTGGCCCATGCCACCGGCAATGATGACGGTTGCCCCCTGTTCGTGCAACCACCGCGGCAGCAGGCCGGGTTCGTGCGGGGGTGGAGTCAACAGCGCCGTTCGGGTAGAGTTGCCGTCGCTTTCGTCAACCTCCACCAGGGCGAACTGCTCGCAATGGCCAAAGTGCATGCACAGCCGACCGTCGGCCATCGGAATGGCGATCTTCATAAGGCGTTTCTCCAAGTAAAAAGGTAAGGCGTCAAAACCAACTTCTCTCTGCCAAAGGCGGAAGGGGCTCTGGACAAGATCCCTTGCGAGGCGAAGCAGCCACGATGCGATCGACGATCACCGCCAGCGCCTTGGCAGCCGGACTCTCAGCGAACTGGTGTGCGTAGGGCGTCCCACGGTCGCCGCACTGAACGATTTCTGGGTCGATCGGGACGCTTCCCAAGAAGGGGACGCCCATTTCTCGAGCCAGCGACTTGCCGCCGCCGGTCTTGAACAACTCGATCCGGCCGCCGCAGTGCGGACAGGCCAGCCCGCTCATGTTCTCGATGATGCCTACCACGGGGAGTCCCACCTTCTCGCAAAACGAGACGGAGCGTCGCACGTCGGCGACCGCGAGGTCCTGGGGCGTGGTGACCAGCACCGCGCCGGCGGGCTGACCGACAAGCTGGGCCACCGAGAGCGGTTCGTCGCCCGTGCCCGGCGGGGCGTCGATCACCAGGTAATCCAACGCTCCCCAGTTCACATCCTTGAGGAATTGGCGGATCGCGGTGTATTTCATCGGTCCCCGCCAAATCACCGCATCCGTCGCGCTGGGCAGCAGAAGGCCGATCGACATTACCTTGAGGTTGCCGATCTCGATCGGCACGATCTCTTGGCCGTGGGCGACCAACCTCTCCCTCTCCAGGCCCATGAGCTTCGGGATGCTGGGGCCGTGAATATCCACATCCAGGAGTCCGACGCTCTTGCCAGCCAGGGCCAGTGACGCGGCGAGATTGGCCGCCACGGTGCTTTTGCCGACGCCGCCTTTGCCCGACATGACCAGGAGCTTGTAGCCGATCTGGCACATCTTTCGGGCCAGGGCTTGGCGTTCGCGGAACTGCTCCTCGGACTCGTTGTGTTGCCGTTGCTTGGACGGACATTCTGCCGAGGAACAGGTACCGCAGTCTCCAGATTCGGACCGGTTGCGGCCTTGGGCTCGCGTGCGGGCGAAGTAGTCCCCAATCGCCGCCCTCAGGGTACTGGAGGCCATGGCCGCGCAATGTTCGGAGTCTCTGGGCAGTCCCCCCAGGGCCTTCAGAATGTCGGCCGGTTCGAGGAAACCGGCCTCGTCAGGGGACTTGTTGATGACCAGTTCCGTGGCCATGCTCCCGGCCGCACGAGACGAGCCGCAGCCGGTAGTGGTGAACCCAACGTGTACGACTTGTTGGTTCGTCACTTTGAGCCAGAATTCCATTGTGTCGCCGCAGTCGCCGGTAAGACGCGCATGTCCATCCCAATCCTCCAAGGGTCCGTAGTTGCGGGGATTCTGGGCGCGCTCGGCGACCTGCGGAGATACTTGGCCTAGCACGTTGAGATCAGACACGTTCATGGTCGCAAGATATTGGCTTGTTTCTGGAGTTGCCGATTTGTATCAACCCGCTTGTTTGTGAGGCGGCACCTGCGCGGAGTTGTTCCTGGACGATAGACCAAACTTGCCGGATGCCGCGGGCTGCCGGACCATTGGAGACTTCCAGCAGCGTCTTGCCGGCCATCTGCGCGCGGGTGACGTCGCGATCGTAGGGAATCCGGCCTGCCAAAACGATTCCCTGTTCGACGGCCATTGCCTCAAGGTCCCTGGTGAGGTTATCGTTGAGGTCCGCCTTGTTCACCGCCAGCAGCCCGGGCACATTCAACCGCGCTGCCAGTTGGGCCACGCGGCGAAAGTCGTGAAGGCCGGATACGGTGGGCTCCACCACAAACAGCGCGAGGCTCGCACCGGTGAGCGAGGCGATGACCGGACAACCGATGCCCGGCGGGCCGTCGCACAGGATCAGGTCAAGTGCCTGCCGATGGGCGGTCTCCTGAGCGGCTCGACGCACTTGGGTGACGAGCTTGCCCGAGTTCTCGGCCCCGATGCCGAGCTTGGCATGCACCATCGGGCCACAGCGCGTTTCCGAGACGAACCATTGGCCGCACAGGGCGGGCGAGAAGTCGATGGCATTTTCAGCGCAGTAATCGACGCAGACGCCGCAGCCTTCGCAGGCGGTTGCGTCAACGCGGAACGTCTGCGGCACTCGGCCGTTGCCCGGACCATCGAACCAGATCGCATCGAAGCGGCACAGTTCCTCGCACTTCCCGCAGGCGGTGCAGTAGTCGGGCATGATCCGGGCTTTTTGGCCGCCGGTGAAATCTTCGCGATGGATCACCTGGGGCTGGAAGATCAGGTGCAGATCGGCGGCATCCACGTCGCAGTCGGCCAAGACGCACGGCCCAGCCACGCTGGCCAAGGCGGCAAGCACCGAGGTCTTGCCCGCCCCGCCCTTGCCGCTGACAACCACCAACTCCTTCATCACGCCGCTCCCTTGAGAATCCGACCGAGCAACGAGCGAATGCGGCCGGCAAACGAAGGTGCGGCATCGCTAGCCAATTGTCCGCGGCAGTAGGCCTCGGCCACTGCCCGATCATCGGGAATTTCGGCCAGAATCGGGATTCGCTGGCCGGCGCAGTAACGCCGGACCCGATCGTCGCCGATATCGCAGCGGTTGAGCACCACGGCCAAGGGCAGTTTCAACGTTCGGACCATCTCGACGGCCAATTGCAGATCGTTCAGCCCGAACGGCGTCGGCTCGGTGACCAACAGCACCAGGTCGCTGCCGCGGACGCTCTCAATCACGGGGCAGGACGTGCCCGGCGGACAATCGAAGATCGTGAGATCGGCCTCGTTGTACTGGTCACACTCCGTGTGACGCAGATCATCACGCGGAGCGTGATGGGTACTACTCTTGACTGCCCGGATGGCTGGCGGACTCATGGCCTCGCCCACGTTCAGCCGGCCCTCGACGAAGCGGATCGGGCCGGCCATCCCCAGCAACAGCTCTCCGATCGACTTTGGGACCTCGCGGATCGCATCGACCGGACAGGCGAGCGTGCAACCGCCGCACGAATGACACAGCTCCGCGAAGACGAGCACCTGCTTGCCCACGCAGGCGATGGCGCCGTAGCGACACGCCTGGCTGCAACGGCCGCAGAACGTGCAGCGGCCAAGGTCCACCGCCGGCAGCAGCTTGTCGATCGACCGCTGCTTATCGACGGTGGGCTTGAGGAACAAGCGGCCGTTGGGCTCCTCGACATCGCAGTCGAGGTAGGCCGCCGTGCAGCCTTCCGCGGCGGCCACTTTGGCCAGATTGGTGGCCACCGTGGTCTTGCCCGTCCCGCCTTTTCCGCTGGCGATCGCAACTTTCATGATTCCTCGGCAGCTTTTTTGGTTGCCTGTCTCGCCCGATAATAGGATCTGCCTCTGAGACAAGTCTCTTCCACCACCCCCTCAATGCCGAGGTGCTCGATGTTCTTAAGGACTTCCACGCGGTGCATTCCCAGACCGCCGACGATGTCGTCGATCGAGCACGGACGCCGCAACAGCATCTGAAGAATGTCCTGCTCGCCAGCCCCCCAGACCTCCAACCCCGGCGCAGCAGGAAAGTCGGCAATCACCTCGGCGGGCGGAGAAAACATGGCGGCGATCTGCTCGAGCCGCTCACGAGAGAGCGCGGCGGCCCACTCCTCGGCTGGAGGGCGAGTCACCGTGTTCAGTTGCACGCGATCGGGTCGGATCACATCGACACAACGACGGAGTTCCGCAATCTCCCGCTGGTCGCTTCCATCCTCTCCGAGCAAGAACACCTCCAACCAGTATTGCCCGGCGAATCTCCGACGAAAGGCCGCCAGTCCCGCCAGCACCCTCTCGAACGAGATAGCCTTGTGCGGACGGTTGATCCTCTGAAAGGCATTTTCGCTCGCGGCGTCTAAGGAGGGAATCACCAGGTCCGCCCCGAGCAATTCCCGTTGAACCTCTTCGCTGTCGAGTAAGGAACCGTTCGTCAACACGGCGATCGGAATTTCGGTGAATGCCCGGATCCCTTGGATCAGCTTGTCGATCGGAGTGAAGAGCGTGGGTTCTCCAGAGCCGCTGAAGGTAATGTAATCCGGTTGGGTCTGAATGGCTTGCTCCACCTCTTCCAAAGCCCGTTGCCGTGGGATCCACTCCTTGCGTTCGACGGTTTTGCACGTCGTTCGGCCGAGTTGGCAGTAAACGCAGTCGTAGGTGCACGTCTTCAGTGGAACCAAATCCACGCCGAGGGATCGCCCCAGCCGACGCGAAGGGACGGGGCCGAAGACGCAACTGCTGGTAGCTGAGGCAGTCTTCATGATTGGCGTTTGCCTCGCCGTCGCGCGGTCTCTTCATCCACCTCGTCTTGCCAGCCGTTCCGAGTGGCGTCGATGCGGTCGAATCGCGCCGTGTAAGGCTTGATGTCCAGTAGCGGCGTCCCATCCAGCACGTCTACGCCATCGAGACACAGACAGTTGCCCTCCCGGCACACCAATCTCACAATGCTCAGGCCGATCGGATTCGGCCGGCATGGCGCGCGGGTGGCGAAGATGCCCCGCTCCACGTCCTGAAGAAATGGCTTGACTACCAATCGCGGCTTGCCCTGCCTGTGCAGGTGGTAGAGGAGATAGACGTGTGAAAACCCCTCCACGTCCCGCAGCCCGGCGGCGAACTCCGGAAAGACTTCTGCACGCCCTTCGCACCCTTCGCAATAGATAGGTTGGATGGGTGTTTTCTCGGGCTGGGTGTGTTGGCTTCGGATAACGCCGATTGGTCGGTAAACGATGTCTTGGCTCATGTCTTCCACCGCCATGGGGCGATGCGTCGAAAAAAATGCGGCAGGCGCCGTCGTTCTGGGCCGTCTTGGTTGGGAAACCGCGAACCGCACCGCCGAGCCAGTCCCTTCGCGACTGGCGACCTGCCGCCGGTCTCTTATGCCTTGGGCGCGAAGTCTTCAATTGCCTGGGCGGCAAAAGTTGAGTAGGTCAGCGCCGGGCCGCCACCCATCAGGATCGCCACGCCCAACACTTCCGCCAGTTCCTCTTTGGTTGCGCCGGCGTCAAAACACTTCTTGACGTGAATGGCGATGCAGTAGTCGCAAGTGGCGCAGACCGCAATGCCCAGGGCAACGAGTTCCTTGACCTTGGTAGTCAGAACACCGTCCTTGAGCGCATCCGGCATGAGCCGCTTGCCAAAATCGGAAGCGACCTCGGGAACCGCCTTCTGCAACTTGGACATGTTTGTTTGAAACTCTGCCAGGACATCGTGGGGTGATTTGGCCATGCTGATACTTCCTTTTTACGGAGACTGACGTTTGTGAAATTGCCGCCGGCAACAGGAACGCTCGCGGGCCGTGCCTCAGTCTGCCGGCTGGCCCTGGCCGGCATCAAGGCGTGCCAACCGCTTCTTGAGGTCGTTGAGCTGCACTTGCACCGCGCCGATCTCGGCGTGCAGGGCCTGCCATGCCGCGTCGCTCGTCGGCGCGGCAGCGGCCGTCGGCGGCGCCGCGGCGACGCCCCCCGCGGCCCGTTGTCGGCCAGTCAGCCCCGTGGCGTAGAACATGGCGCGCCAGCCACGGCCGCCTCGTCCTCGTCCTTGGCCAAGGAAGGCTCCGCACATCCGGCTCATAAAGCCGGACCCAAAGGGTGCCCCTCCGGCACCGCCACAATAGCCGGCCCCACGGCCGGTCATCGGCCCCATTCCCATCGGACCTGTTCGATCTCCACCTGGCATTTTCAATTTCCTTTTGTGAGTTACAGTAATGTTGACGTTAATGTTGCTGGCAAATGACTATGCCCAGTGCCCTTCCACGTTGGCGGCTTCCGCCGGTTGCAGCCGGCCGGAGCGGAACTGCTCGACGGCCTCCCGCGCGGTCCCCGATGCGCCGAGGTAGATGGCGATGCCCGCGGCGTGCAGCGTCGTGAATGCCTTGGGGCCGACATTGCCCGTGACAACCGCGCCGGCGCCGAGGCTGTAGACGGTTTGAGCGGCCTGGATGCCGGCGCCCTGCGGGGCATTTCGGTTCTGGATGTTATCATGGGCCGTGGTCTGCATGGTGTCGGTATCCACCAGAAGGAAATATTTGGCCCGCCCGAATCGCGGATCGACCGGACTGTCCAACGTTGTCCCTGGCGAGGTGACGATGATTTTCATACTCGCTCCTCACTACTATGAGCGCCGGCCTTGGCCGCAGCCGCCGCGAAAGCGGCGTCTAGCCTGGCCACAACAGCCTGGCATGGCGAATTGTGGCTCGCCCAGTATGCCGGCAGCAAATGCCTTCAATACCTCATCCACGTTGCCACAAATACGGCCGTAGATGTTGATGCCGGTCTCGGTAAGCATGGCTTCCAACGCTTGGGAAATTGCCCCGCAAATCAGCGTCTCGACCTGCAACTGCGCGAGTTGGGCAGCACGCTCCTGGGGCTCAGCGTCCGACAGCCGGTGCTCGCGGCGAGATGTCTCCACGCCTTCAATGAGTTCAACCAGCAAGAGCTGGCCGGCGACATCGAAGACCGGCGACACCCGACCCTGCCAGACTGGTACGGCGACTTTCATGGCTAGTTCTTGTACTCGTCACGCTCTGCATGACGAACCTTGCTCGCGGGGAGCGTGAGGAGTACGTTGCACGTTTCGTGCCGGATGACCGCGCCGACCAGGATCGTCGCGCAAGCTTGTCACAGGCAGCGAGTTGCGAGTTGGAGTTCCTCTGAAGACTACCGCGACCGTATTGCAGTCTGCAATGCTAGCGACTCGTATACCGTGGCACAATGCAACGCTACCTGCTCCGGCCATCCGACTCCGGCAACGTGATTCCCAGCGCCTTCACCTTGCGGAAGAGCGTACTCGGATCAATGCCCAGTTGCCGGGCCGCGGCCGTGCGGTTGCCACCGCTGCGCCGCAGGGCATCAGAGATAAGCAGCCGCTCCATGGCTTGGAGCGTCATGCCGGCGATGCCAGGAATGCTTTCGTCCATGGACGTGCCGCGGACGGCTGGCGGCAGGTGGTGCAGTTCGACGAGGCCGCCCCGGCAGAGGACAAAGGCGTGCTCGACGATGTTCTCCAGTTCGCGCACGTTGCCGGGGTAGTCGTACTCCATCAAGCGCGCGAGGGCTTCATCGGAAACGCCAACCACGTCCTTGCCTTGCAGCCGGTTGAACTTTGCCACGAAATGCTCGATCAGAAGTGGGATGTCGTCCCGCCGATCGCGCAACGTGGGCAGCGAGATGCGGACCACGTGAATGCGGTAGAAGAGGTCTTCGCGGAATGTCCCCTTGCGGACTAGTTTTGCCAGATCCTTGTTGGTGGCAGCGATCACCCGCACGTCAACTGGGACTGGCTCGACCGACCCAAGGGGTTCGAACGTCCGCTCCTGCAAGACCCTGAGCAAGCGGACCTGCATGGCCGGCGAGATGTCGCCGATCTCGTCCAACAGCAGCGTGCCCCGGTCGGCCAGGGCAAACCGTCCCGGCTTATCCTTTTTGGCGTCGGTGAATGCTCCGGCCTTGTAGCCGAACAGTTCCGACTCCAAGAGCGTGTCGGGCAAGGCGGCGCAATTCAGGGCGACAAACGGCTTCTTCCGCCGCGGCGACAGCCGGTGAATGGCTCGGGCGAAGAGCTCCTTTCCTGTGCCGCTAGCCCCTTCGATCAGCACGGTGCTGGTGCTCTCGGCGATCTGCGGCAGCACCTGGAAGACCTGCCGGATGGCGGCGCTGCGGCCGACGATGTCGGCAAAGCAGTAGTTGGCTTCCAGCTCCTTGCGCAAATCCTCCGCCAGGTTCAGGTCGCGAAACGTCTCCACGCCGCCGATGATCCTACCGCCCCGATCCTTGAAGACAGCGGTCGAGATGCTGATGGGCACCCGGTTGCCGCGAGCATCGAGGATGTAGACCGCCTTGTTCACGACCGGCCGGCCGGTAGCCAGAGTCCGGCGGAGCGCACAGGCCGTCTCGCAAATGCTCGCCCGGAAGACTTCGCAGCACGACCGGCCCAGGGCATCGTCCCGCTTCACCCCGGTAATCCGTTCGGCGGCCCGATTGAACGACGTAATCCGCCACTGGTCATCGACGGTGAACACGCCATCGGCGATCGAGTCCAGGATGGTGTCGCGGAGTGCCGCGTTATCGGCGTCATTCATTACCGTTGAGGTACACGCTCACGGGGACTGTCCCCGTTTTCGCGGCAGGACGCAGCGATAATGGCACTGTCCCCTTCAGCCCCCGTTGAGG
>JAJYGU010000205.1 GCA_021784975.1 Planctomycetota bacterium | reverse complement strand
TGTAGTCCAACGTCCCGCCCATGCGGTAAAAACTCTTGCAGAACCGCAGGTAGTAGGCGGGGTTGGTGCTGGGCGGCTCGCCGCGGCTCCAGTCCCAGCCGCCGCCGTCCTGGAGGTCGACGATCACCAGGTGGTGACCCTGCAACAACGGCCGGCCTTCCTTGGCCCGGATGCCGTTGGCCGCGCTGAACGCCTTCTCGAACACCTGCGGACTCATAATGGCCGAGCCGATCGACACGTGGACGCCCCCTTCCAGCCGGTCGACCGAGGCGGCGAAGATTCGGGCGTCGCGTCCGGCCGCCCGGCCGATCGCCCCACCGTGGTACATGGGATGGTTGACGATAATGTCGTAGCCGATGCCGGGATGCACGGTAAACGGCACGCCGTGCCGGTAGGCGCAGCAGGGTACCGAACAGACCTTGAAGGGATGTGCCACCGGGATCGCCCCGCCCGCCAGCCCGAAGGTCTCCATCGTCCACAGCAGATCGGCCTTGGCCGCGGCCAGTGGATGGGCCGGATCGGCGGCGATCGCGCGGCGGAGTTCCTGGCTCGGCGGCAGCACAATCTGGTCCTCGGCGATCATTCGCCCGATGGACTCGCCAAACCCGATCCCTTCGGCTGCGCCGGCCAGCACCGCCAAATTGAGATAGCGGCCGGTCTCGTCCCAGGCGCCGAAGGTGCCGGCCGGGGCATTCTCGCGGACCGACTCGCCGGAATGGCCTTGGAAGGCGAACTCCCAGTCGTGGATGATGCCGGCCCCCTGGGTGGCCAAGTGCGAGGCCAGGCCGGCCTCGATCAGACGGTTCAGCAACGGCCCCGCGCCGTTCTTGACCAGGTGGGCGCCGTAGGTCAGCATGATGGCCGCCTGGCGATTCCGGGCAGCCCGCATCTTCTCGGCCAGCCGGGCGATCTTCTCTTCCACCCCCGGCTCGACGGCCGAGGCGGCGGCCAGGGCCTTGCCGGTCTCCTCGGTCAGGTGCAACAGATTGCGCCGTTGGCTAAGCGGCGCCACTTGGAGTTTCAACGGGTCGATGGCAGCGTACACGGTGAAGGATGGTCCTTTCTCAACTGGGCAACCCGAAGCGTAAGCGAGGCAGCAGCTTACGTCCCTCGCTTACGCGCAGCTTACGTCCCTCGCTTACGCTTCGGGTTACAACTCTTTTCATGGGCAAATAGTGTAAAAGGTTTCGCCGCGGCGGGCCAATTCGGTCAGCATCGCGGGCGACTGGTAGCAGGCCCCGTCGCCGAGCGCCTGCAGCCGCCGCAGGATTTCGGCCCCGCCCAACGTGTCAGCCCACCGTAACAGGCCGCCGCGCGACGCCGGAAAGCCCAGCCCTAGCACCGCTCCCTGGTCGATGTCCATCGGGCTGAGCGAATGATCTTCTTCAAGGATTCGGGCGGCTTCGAGCACCATGGGCAGCAGTAGCCGGTCTATGATGGATTGCGGTGTGTGTTTTCCGTCATGCACAGGCCGGGCCCACTGGGCAATCCGTTGGTTCAGGTCGGGATTGACGGGCCGCCGGCCGGATGGCTCAGCAGGGCCGTCGTGCAAGAAGAAGCCGATGCCCGATTTGCACCCCCGTTGCCGCGCCTTCACCAGGCTGACCAGCAGCGGGGAGGCGATCGTTCGCTCGGGAAACGCCGCGGCCAGCACAACGCCGGCCTGCAAGGTGGTGTCGAGGCCGATTTCGTCCATCAGTTCGAGCGGCCCCTTGGCCAGGCCAAAGTCGGTGGCTGCCTGCTCAATTTCTTCCGCCGCCGCTCCCTCGCAGAGCAATTCCAGGGCCTGGGTCAACTGAGGAAACAGCAGCCGGTTGACGACGAACCCGGGGCCGTCTTTCACCACGATCGCCCGGCGGCCAACGGCCCTGACATGTGCCGTCGCCTTGGCGATCGTGCGCTGGTCCGTCTCGGGTCCGCGGACCACCTCCACCAGCGGCCGTTGGCAGACGGGATGGAAGAAGTGCATGCCGCAGAATCGTTGCGGCGCATGGACGGCGGTCGCCAACCGGGCGATCGGGATGGTCGAGGTGTTCGAGGCCACGATTGTCCGCGGGCCAAGATAGGGCTGCAACTGCGCGTACAACTGCTGCTTGATCGCCAGAGTCTCGGCGATGGATTCCAGCACCAGATCACACCCGGCCAACTCCGACAACTGGCCTGTCGGCCGAATCAATCGCCGAACTTGCCACGGAAGCAGCCCCGCGGGAGGGCTGTTGTCCGACAAAAGCCTTTCGACGCTGGCGTGGACTTTAGCCAGCGCCGCTGCATTGCTGTCGCAGATCACCACCGGCAGGCCGTGTTGGGCATGAACGGCGGCGATGGCCGCGCCCATCACCCCGGCCCCGATGATGCCCACCGAGCGGATTTTCGAGCCGTGCCGAGCGGCCGCTTCCGCCCGCCAGCCACGCACGCTCCCCGGCACCGTCCGGGCCAGTTGGTCTGACGCCGTGGGGTGGTCATCGGTCAGTGGAGCGTTGTTGTGGAGGGGCAAGATGGTTTCTTCTGACCTGCGCTCTGGGTGGTTACGAAATACGTTTCACCATTCTACTGCCCAATCGCGCCACCAGGCCAGCGTGTCGGCCACGGTAGTCTCCAGGGTGATGCTCGGTTGCCAGCCGGTTGCTTGCCGCAGCCGGGCGGTGTCGGCGATGGGATCTTGCTTGACGCCGGGACGGCTCTCGACGACCGGGCGCGAGGAATCGGCCAGCCGCCGGAGCACTTCCAGCACGTCGCCGCTGCGGCGCCGCACGCCGGAACCCACGTTGTAGACCTCCCCGCCGCGGCCGTGCTCGGCCAACAGGCGATAGGCTCGCACCATGTCGCGGACGTCCGTCAAGTCGACGAAGGCGTCGCAGGTCTGCACCTGGACGGGTCCCGAGCCCGCGGCGAATTGTCGCGCCCAGTGCGAGAGCATCATTTTGGGATTTTGTCGCGGGCCGGCGTGCTGGAAGGGCCGCACCATCACGGCGTCGATTCCCTGCTGTAGGATGGCGCGGCGGACCTCTGCTTCGGCGGCCAGCTTCGTCTGGCCGTAGCCGCGCAAAGGTCCCAGCGGCGCGGTTTCATCGACCTGCCAGGCCGCCGCCGACACCGGAGCGTAGACATGGCTGCTGCTAATGGTCACCACGCGCGGCCGGCTTGGTAAGGAGGCGGCCAACTCCAGCACCCGCCGCGTGCCCTCGACATTGGTGCTCAGGGCCCGCGGCGTCGGCCGGTCTGCGCCACACTCGTTGGGAACGCTCAAGGCCGCCAGGTGATAGATGCAGTCGGGCTGAAACTCCAGAATCTGTCGGCGCGACTGCTCGGAAAGGCCGTCCGGCCGGGCCAGGTCCCAGGGGACGAGCGCGACGCGACCGTGCAGACCGGGCGCGCTCCGCGGCTCCCACCCACCGTCCAGCGAAGCGCCGAGTACCTCCTCGCCGCAGGCCAGCAGGTGCTCGGCCAGAAAACCGCCTGCAAAGCCGCTGATGCCGGTGATCAAAGCGCGACGAGCCACGAGCGGCCCAAGGGGGACAGTCCCATTTTCGCGGCGACTATGGCGGTCTCTCAAGAACAAGTCCTCCCCGTCGCGAAAATCGGGACAGTCCCCGGTGAACGCTGCCTTGCGGTGGATTGAAAACGGCTGCGATTGTAACTACACTCAAAGCTGAATTCAATCCGGCAACACAGAGAGCGGCATGGCACCCAGGGCGTTGATCACCGGCATCACCGGACAAGACGGGGCCTACCTGGCCCGATTCCTGCTCGAAAAAGGCTACGAAGTGCACGGCATGGTCCGCCGCTCGAGCACCGAGACCTTCGAGCGGATCAACGACCTGCGGCACCGCATTACCCTGCACCAGGCCGACCTGCTCGACCAGCTTTCCATCATTACCCTGCTGCAAAACGTGCGGCCCCGCGAGGTCTACAACCTGGCGGCCCAGAGCTTCGTCCCTACCAGCTTCTTGCAGCCGCTGTTGACGGGCGAGTTCACCGCCCTGGGGGTCACGCGGGTCTTGGAAGCGGTCCGTTTAGTGGACCCCTCGATCCGCTTCTATCAGGCCAGCAGCAGCGAGATGTTCGGCAAGGTGCAGCGCGAGCCGCAGGACGAACAGACGCCCTTCTGGCCGCGCAGCCCCTACGGCGCGGCCAAGGCCTACGGACATTGGATCACGGTCAATTATCGGGAGAGCTACGGCATCTTCGCCTGCTCGGGAATCCTCTTCAACCACACTTCGCCCTTGCGGGGCAAAGAGTTCGTCACTCGCAAGGTGACCGATGCGGTGGCCCGCATCAAGCTCGGTGCCCAGGACAAGCTGGTGCTGGGCAACCTCGAGGCCCTGCGCGACTGGGGCTTCGCCGGCGAGTACGTGGATGCCATGTGGCGGATGCTGCAGCTCGACCACCCCGACGACTTCGTGATTGCCACCGGCGAAAAGCACTCCGTCCGCGAGCTGGTCGAGCTGGCCTTCGCGCATGTCGGGCTAGATTGGCGGCCCTACGTGACGATCGACCCCGAACTCTTCCGCCCGGCCGAGATCAATACCCTCCGCGGCGACGCCGGCAAGGCCCGCAGCCAACTGGGCTGGCAGCCGACGCTCTCCTTCGCCGACCTGATCCACATGATGGTCGACGCCGATCGGGAGCGGGTCGCCCGCGAACTGGCGGAGTAGCCTCAGTCCATGCGGTAGGGGCTGTCGGGCCGATCTTCGTGGCGAATCTCATCCACCGGGGCCTGCTTTCCGCGTCCGGCGTAGAGCCGATTGGGGGCGTTGAAGACCCAGCCCGGCGTCGTGCCCACGTTCCGATAGGCGTGCACCACGCCCGGCGGAACCAGCACGCTCTGCGGATGCGACTCGCCCGCCGCCAGCCGCGTCCGACGGCCAAACGTCGGCGAACCCGGTCGGGCGTCCCAGAGATACAGCACAAACTCGCCCGGCCCCAAGAAGGCGAACAGATCGGTCTGCTCGACGTGTTCGTGGGGACCGCGGGCCACGCCCGGCAGGGTCTCGCTCACGTAGGCCATCACCGGCGGCTGCCCTGCCGGCAGTTCGTCCTCGCGATAGACCTCCAGCAGCCAGCCGCGATGATCGCGGTGACGGGCGAGAGGTTTGACCACAACCCCTTCGATAGAAGAGACCGGCTCGGGCGGCGATGCGCTCATGGACGCTTGGTATATCGCAAAAGCGGCTGGGCCGCTAGCTCATTCGCCCGTAAATCCACCCGCAAGGCCGATCTTCGGGGACTGTCCCGATTTTTGTGGCAGGAGGCCACAAAAATGGGACTGTCCCCTTTTGCGCGCCATTGCCCCCGATTTTCGCCCGACTGCCCTTGAATCGTCGGCCACTTTTGATTACAAGGCCGAGGTCTGCGATGGTTCGGCAGGTTTGATGCCCCTGTGGCCCCCCATCCAGCGGAAGGTGTCTTGCATGCGAATGTTCGTCGCCCTGCTTGCGTGCTCCTGGCTGCTGGCCGGGCGGTCCGCCGCCGGCAATTCGTGGGCGCCGATGACGGCCTATGTGACCGGCAGCGACGCTTGCGCGCGCAGCGGTCCCGGTCCAAACTACTATCCGACCGAGAAGCTCAAGCCTGGCCAGCGAGTTGAGGTCTACCGCATCGATCCGGGCGGCTGGTGCGCCATCCGGCCCGTCGAGGGAAGTTTTGCCTGGGTTTCCGGGCGATACTTGAAGCCTACCACAATGAACCTGGCGGTCGTGACTGAGGACAACGTGCCGGCCTACGTAGGCAGCAGCGTGACCGACGCCCGCAATGTGGTGCAGATTCGATTGCGCAAGGGCGAGATGGTGGGACTGCTGGAGTCGCCGCTCGGCGGCACCCAAGGTGGCGAGGAGAACGGCTGGGTGAAGATCGCCCCGCCTTCCGGCGAGTTCCGTTGGGTGGCCGGCGAGTTTCTCGACTCCGCTGCTCCGAAGGATGCGTCACCCGATGCAGTCCATGCGGTTCGCCCGGCCGCCCAGTCGGCTTCGGTCGCTGCCCCCAATCCAGGCCGCCCGCCGGTCGGCGGGGATTCCTCGCGACCGCAGCCGCTGTCGGAGGAGGCTTTTCAAAAGGAATTGGATCGGTTGCAACTGGAGCTGTCGTCCACGGTTACCGAGAACACCGCCGTCTGGTCCTTTGAGTCGCTCCGCAACGGGGCCAACTGGCTGCTTCAACGGGCGCAAACGGCCGCCCAGCGGGGCCAGGCGCGGGAGTTGGCCAATCGGATCGACCGCTTCGACGATATCAAGCAACGCTACGATGCGGTCCACGCCGCGCAGCACCACAACCCTCGACCGTCGCGGCCGGTGGCAAGCCTGCCGCCTCGGGACGGCACGGGCGATGGCGGCTTCGACGCCGACGACCGCTTCGACGGTGTCGGCCGCCTGGCCGCGGTGGAGGCTCCCCAATTGGGCGCCCCGCGCTATGCGCTGCTGAATGAAGCGGGCGAAGTCCGCTGCTATGTCACCCCGGCCCCCGGACTAAACCTTCGCGGTTACATCGGCAAACAAGTGGGCGTGACCGGCACTCGCGGCTACATGCCCGAAAAGCACGCCCGTCATCTGGTGGCCCGCCATATCGCGGTGCTGGACGGGAGCCGGCTGCGATAGTGGACTGGCTCACAAATCGAGTCGCCCTAGCCGCCGGAAGGCCTCGCCGCAGGCCCGGTAGTTCTCGGCCGACATGCCCATCACGCGGTACTCCTCGACGTAGCCGATGAAGCCGCCGTCGGGCGTGCCCAAGTGCTCGTACAGCCGCTCGGCCTCTGCGTAGATCTCCTCGGGCGTGCCTTGGATCGATACCGTCTGGTAGCTGACCGGCATCATGAAGCACTGACGCCCGCGGAGGCGGCAGCCCACCTCGGTGATGTCGTTTACGTTGGGCTGGGCGATGTTGAGCACGTCCACGCCGATTTCGTGGAAGTCCTCCATGATCGGCAGGAACTCACCGCAGCAGTGGTACCAGGTATGCAATCCCAACTGGCGGGCCAAGGCAAATTGCCGGGCGTAGCGGGGCTTGAAAAGTCTTCGCCACAGCCCGGGCGAGATCATCAGCCCCGACTGCGTCCCCCAGTCGTCGGCAAAATGGATGCCGTCGAAGCCGTGGCGGGCAGCCAGCCGCATCAACTCGCACTCGAAGTCGATGATGGCGTCCATCAAGACCGCGAAGCCCGCCGGGTCGAGCAGAAAGTCCTGCATCGAATTCTCGAAGCCGCGCAGAAGCGTGTAGACCGTGAAGCCGCTCAGGTCGAAGCTCGCCAGCCGGTAGCGATCGCCGCAGGTCGCCAGAAAGGCGGGCAAGGCCGAAAAACGCTCCGCTTCGCGAACCGCCGGAAGGTGCATTTCCCCCGCGGACGGCAACTGGCGATAGAAAGGCTCGACGGGATAGCCCATCGTGCCGTCGCCCGACTTCACCAGCCGGTAGCCCCATTCGTTGACCGACCAATCCCAGGCGTTTACCGAGCCGTCGCCGGGTCCGCCCAGCGACAGGTGATAGAGCATCACCTCGCCGTCCGTCTGGTCCCGATTCCAAAACACCAGCGGGACGCGGTCCGGTTGGCGGAACTCGATGGCCCGGCGAACCAGTTCCTGGCCAGTGGTTGCAGCCATGTCGTGATCGCGATCTCCGGTCTTTCTACACTGTGAGCGCCGAGGATAGCAGAAATCGCGGCAGAAGTCCAATGGGATTGCGCGCCGATCATAGAGACTTTGTCACAGAATGCCTGCCTGCTCCGGCGCACCGATGAACGAGTCGTGTGGCGCGAATCGTTCGACAGGCCGCCGCGGAGCGGCGTGACTCGAGTAGCCGGGGGTGAATCGCAGCGAAACCCCATAGGCAGGAAGTTAAGGAACATTCCAGTTGTCCGTCGAAAACAGCGTTCCTGCCTCTTGCCTTTTTGCGACGAACGTACCGCAGAACCGCTTAACTTGATGCCTATGGGGTTGCGCTGCGCTCCACCCCCGGCTATCCACATCTTGCCGTTCCGCGGCACCGGCAACGATGGCACCTGACGCAATGACGGGAATACCCCCTTGGTCGCAAGGCCACTTTCGATTTGCCGCGGATTCACTTAGAATGGGCAAAACTCTCAAGAGCTACAACGATGAGCGATCCGCACGCCCTTGGCGCCCCACAAGATCCGCCCGGGTCGAACGCCGCGCCGCCCTTGCTCGATACGGAGTCGGACCGCGCCACGCACCTTCCTCCGATGTTTTATGCCTGGGTGCTGGTAGCCGCCCTCTGGCCGGTGGCCATGTTGAACTATCTCGACCGGCAGATGGTGTCCACCATTCGGACCTCGATGCGGACCGATATTCCCAGCATCGCCAACGACCAGGAGTTCGGCATGCTGATGTCGGCCTTCCTGTGGGTCTACGCGGCGCTGAGCCCGCTGGGCGGCTTTGTGGCCGACAAGTTCAACCGCCGCTGGACGGTGATCGGCAGCCTGTTCGTCTGGTCGGCGGTCACCTGGCTGACCGGGCATATGCAGACCTATCACCAGATGCTGGCCTGCCGCGGGCTGATGGGCATCAGCGAGGCTTTTTACATGCCGGCGGCCCTGGCGCTGATCGCCGATTTTCACGTCGGCAATACCCGCGCGCGGGCCATCGGCATCCATCAGAGCGGCCAATACTGCGGACTGGCCCTGGGCGGCATCGGCGGCTATATCGCCACCGCCAACTCCTGGCGAAACTGCTTCACCTGGTTTGGCGTGGGGGGAGTGATCTACTCGGTGGTGCTGATCTTGGTGTTGAGCAGGGCGCGGAACGCCAGCCAGGGCCGCCACGGCGACGAGGCGGACGAAGGGGATAGTCCCATTGTTGCGAACAAAGGGGACAGTGCCATTTTCGTCCGACCCGGCTTCGCCGGGTGCCCGAAATTGGGACCGTCCCCGCGCGTCACGCTGAGCCGGACGCTGCGTGCCCTGGCCAGCCAGCCTTCCTATTGGATTCTGCTGACCTGTTTTACACTGCCCAGCGTGGCCGGCTGGGCCACCAAGAACTGGTTGCCCACTTTCTTGGGCGACCAATTTCATTTGAAAGAAGGTCCTGCCGGGCTGTCGGCCACCGGCTACATTCATCTGGCGTCCTTGGTCGGCGTGCTATTGGGCGGCGTGCTGGCCGACCGGTGGATGAGAGCGACCCAGCGAGGCCGGATTTACACTAGCGCGCTAGGCACCCTGCTGCTGGTGCCCGCCTTGTTGGGGCTGGGTGGCGCGTGGAGCGTACCGGTGGCCATCGGATTCATGGTGCTGTTTGGCCTGGGTTGGGGACTGTTTGATTGCAACAGCATGCCGATCCTGTGCCAGATTGCCCGATCGAAGTATCGGGCCACCGGCTACGGCATCATGAACCTGGTGGGCATTTCCGTCGGCGGCGGTGTGACGGTGGCGATGGGATGGATGCGCGACCAGGGCCTCTCCTTCTCGCTCGCCTTTGCATTTAGCGCGGTCGTGGCCCTGATGAGCGCCGGCCTGCTGCTCTTCATTCGGCCACGTTCCAATCTGGAGGACTGAAGGACCCCTATGAGCCAGACCGATTCACAACCGCCGCGCCTGAGCTACGGCGACCTGCTGCAATTGAAGCGTTGGAACACCCCCACGATCTATAACGGCTGGGAGCAGATCACCCGGCACGACGCCTCCAAGGACGGCTTCAACCTCGAAGAAGCCCGCGACTTTATGCCGCAGATGGGCCCGATGGTCGGCTACGCGGTCACCGTGGTCTGCGAGCCGAGCAACCGGAGGCACCCGCAAGACAATCCCGACGCCTGGAGCCAGTACCGGGCCTATGTCGCCGGCGTGCCGGGACCGAAGATCGTGGTGGTGCAGGACCTCGACAAGCCGCGAGTCATCGGCTCGTTTTGGGGCGAGGTCAATAGCGGCGTCCACCGCGCGCTGGGTTGCGTGGGCACCATCGTGGACGGGGCCATTCGCGACCTGGACGAAATGAACAACGTAGGCTTCAAGGCCTTGGCGCGGCGGATGTGCGTGGGCCACGCCTTCAGCACCCCGGTGCGTTGGGGTGATGAAGTCGAGGTGTTCGGGCGCGCCGTCCAGCCGGGCCAGCTCATCCATGCCGACAAACACGGCTTCTTGGTCATTCCGCCGGAAGACGAAGCCCGGCTGCTGGAGGCGGCCCGCTTCATGGACGACAACGAGGGCCAGACCATGATTGCCGCCGCCCGAGATGCGGCGGGCAGATCGATGAGTGAACTTCTGCAGCGGTTCGATGCCGCCGCCCTTTGCTTTGGCCAGAACGCGGCGGCGAAGTTCGGCGGTCGAGGGGAATGGTAATCCTCGGGTGTGGATTCTCCGGACTGGGCTGATCTGGGCCGGGCCGAACGCCCCCCTGGCGGTGAAACAGCCTATATCTCTCACGCCGTACTATCGGAACGGCGACGGCTGCGGGGGCGGAGCGGAGACATCGAGTAATCCGAGCTTTGCACCGCGCCCACGATACCTACCTCGCCATGTGGTGTTTATTCAGGAGACGCAGATTCAGTTGCGAGCAGAAGAGACTCGCGCGGCGCGGTTGACAGAACGTTTTTTTGGATTATTATGAAATTCGGCTAATTTCGATCGTTGCGGGCGTCTTCTAAGGGCGAGAACAGTTGCCGCCTCCGACAGCCCGAAGACGGCGGCGGCAGTAATTAACGAAACAGCCTTAGTGTCTGTGCGTGAACTGGTGGAGCAAGGCCGCCCGAGGCAGCCCCATTGACGAAAGACTCGACGACGTCCTCGATCTCGCTCGTCGGACAAGCGGTCGAGGCCACTACTGACAAGCCCATCGACGAAGGTCGGCCTGCCGGCCATGTGCCGGGGCTGCTTTGTGTTATGAATCCCTCCGAGGCACAAACGGCATCGCCGCCGACACTGGGTTTCAAGTTGATGGGAGGGGCCCTGGCGGGTTTCCTCTTCGCCGCTGAAGTCAGCTTGCTGCAATCTCTGATTTGGGCCATCGGCGGTCCAGCCGGCATGAGACACGCCGAGAGTCTACGGTTGTCGTTGATCACCACCACCACGACGTTGTTATACTGCCTGGTCACGGGACTCCTGGCGGGCCTGGTGTGGGCCGTGCTGCCCTCGCGGATTACTGGCTGGGCGCGGCAGTCGGCGACTCAATGGCTGCCGGCCTTGTGGGTGGTGCTCTCGTTCCTCTGGGTCGTTTCCGGGCCGGTTCACGTGATCCTCGCACTGCCGGCGGGTTTGGTCGAGGCCTTGCTGACGTTGGCGATCGCGCTGACCGCCTATTTCTGGTGGCGCCTGCTGCTGCAGTGGCTGACGCAAGGCCAAACCGGCAGGCTGATCGGTGCCATTTGCGGCACCGGCTTGGCCTTATGGATTCCGTTTGGCGTCTACCTCGTACTGCGGTAGCCGGCAGGAGGGAAAGCTGTGGGAGACGAATCAAGCAAACCCAGTCGGCGGGATCTCTTCAAGGTGGGGGCGGCTATCGCAGGAGCGACGGTCTTGCAACCCTGGACGCTGCGCTTGCTGCCCGAGCAGCGTGGCCAACCCTTGCCGTTCCCCGTACCCAGCACGTTTCTGCCTTCGGCGGAGACGAGCCTCGAGGCCGACGTTCTGCCGCGGTCGCTACCGCGATCACAAACGCAGCGAGCCAACGTGGTGCTGATCGTCATGGACACCACCCGGGCCGATCATCTCTCCTGCTACGGTTACCGCCGGGAAACGACGCCCAACCTGGATCGCTTCGCCGCCGAAGCCCGATGGTACACCAACGCTCTCTCGCCCGCCCCCTGGACCTTACCGGCCCACAGCGCGCTATTCACCGGCTTGTCGTGCAGCGCGCACGGCTTCAGTTGGCTGCACCGCTCCCTGGACAAGCGGTTTCCCACGCTGGCCGAGCAATTGGCGGCCCACGGCTATCAGACCGTCGGCTTGTCGTCGAATCCCACGATTAGCCCGGGGACCGAGTTGAACCGCGGATTCCAAACCTTTTGGAATTCGGCTTCGTACGGAGTCGCTGCCGGGATCGCTCCGGCCATGCACGAGCAGCTTGCAGGCTGGCTGAAGAAGGGCTACGACCCGGGCAAGCCGTTCTTCCTGTTCCTGAATTACATCGAGCCCCATCAGCCGTATTCGCCACCGGAGTCGGCGGTGCATTTCGCCTCGCACGTTGCCTGGGAGCGGTGGGAGGGGCAAGATCAAGAAACGCGATCGTTTGACTATACGCTGACCAGGAGCGACTTGTTGTCCGACAAGGATATCTTCGATCTGCAAGCCTTGTATGACGACGAATTGCGTTACATGGACCGCCAAATCGGCAGGGTGCTGGGGTTTCTGAAATCCACCGGATTGGAGGAGAACACTTTGGTGGCGATCACCGCCGACCATGGCGAGCACTTCGGCGAACATCATTACATGGAACATCAGTTCTCGCTCTACCGGCCGTTGGTGCACGTGCCGTTGTTGGTGCGTCATCCCGGCCGACTGACGGCCGGCAAAGAAGACCGGCTGGTGCAAAGTCATGACGTTTACCCGACGATCCTTGAGGCGGCGGGCCTCGACTGGAAGCCGCTGCCCGGACAGACTTGCCGCAGCCTGTTGGGGCCGTCCGCCCCCGGTCGACTGGCCGTCAGTGAATACCTGGAACCATTTCCAGTCGGCTTGGATCGAGTTCCCATGACCTACCCAGAGGCTGATTGTTCGCAATTCAATCGCCGGCTGCGAGCGATTCAGCGGGACAAGTTGAAATTGATCAGCGCGTTTGAGTTGGGCGCGCGACTGGGACACCGTCTGGAGCTTTATGATGTTGATCAGGATCCGATGGAGACCCACGACCTTGCCCGCGAGAAGCCGGCGGCGGCCGGGGAACTTGCGGCGGCGCTCAACGCCTGGGCCGGTTCTTTTGAGCATTATGCGGCCGACATCGCCCCGCGGCTCTTGCGGCCCTATACGCCCTCGCCCGACGAACGCAAGGCCATGCGCGGATTGGGCTATACCCAATAGAGACTCTCCCCGGCCCGATACCCCCATACCCTGCGGTGTTTAGTCCGTCAGCGCATACACTCGGTCGCATCCGAGACCACCGATCTGGCCGAAATAGTGGACCGTGTGTATTGAAGCTACTGGAAGCTGGCAGGAGGGAAGGCCGTGGGCAAAGAAGCAGGCAAACCCAGTCGGCGGGATCTCTTGAAGGTGAGCGCGGCCGTCGCGGGAGCCACGGTTTTACAACCCTGCACGCTGGAGCTGGTCACCAGCCCTCGCGCCGGCAAGCCCGCCGGCTCGCCGACGCCTTCCCAGAAGCCAGTGAAGGCGAGGCTTTCCGCGAAAGCGGTGAAGGCGACGGCGAAGTTTGACGACCAACTTCCCGACTGGCTGCCACGTTCGACGACGAAACGGCCCAACGTGGTGCTGATCGTCATGGATACCACGCGGGTCGACCACCTCTCCTGCTACGGTTACCGCCGCCAGACGACGCCCAAT
>JAJYGU010000397.1 GCA_021784975.1 Planctomycetota bacterium | reverse complement strand
GATTCGCCCCGACGACTGGTTCGCCTTGGGGGCCGGGGCGATCCTCTTGGGTTACCCGGTCATCTCCGACTCGGCCACCACCCCCGAAATTCGCCCCACTGGCGTTACGGTCCGCGAGGCGCTGGTGGTGGAGAAGGATTACAGCCGGCTGGTGCCGACCTGCATCGACACGCGGGCAGTGAAGGTCAAGATCGAGAAGATCGACATCCCGGTGGGTTACGCGGCCGCCTTCGAGGGCGAGCGGGTCCGCAAGGAAGACATGCAGGTGCAGTTCGGCTACAAGTATTCGGACGCGGTGGAGTTCGTCCACATGGTCGAGGGCAGCGAGATCCAGGACGGCGACATTCAACTTGCCGGGCCGGACATCGATTCGGTCCCCGAGGGAGGCGCCCTGCCGCTGTCAATCGAAGTGCTGGTGGCCGGCCGCAAGATGCAGCGCGACTTCGAGGGCATCCTCGAACGCCAGATCCACCGTTGGCTGAGCCACGCCATGGGCTTCATGCACACCGGCCAGCGGGATCAAGTCTGGAACCGCATCAGCAAGAAGGCATTCCAGTCCGGGCTGCGGCTGAAGCACCTGGGCACCATCCTCTATGCCAAGCTGCACGGCGAGTACGGCGGCATCGTCGATAAGGTGGCCGTCCGCATCTGCACCGACGCCGCGGCGGTCAAGGCCAAGGCGGCCGAAGCCCGCAAGGCCTTCCAAGTCCGCGACGACCGGGTGGCCGGGTTGACCGACGAGTCGGTCGACACCTTCTACAGTTGCACCATCTGCCAGAGCTACGCCCCCGATCACGTGTGCGTCATCACCCCGCAGCGGCTCGGGCTGTGCGGGGCCTACAACTGGCTCGACGGCCGGGCCAATTTCGAGATCAATCCTACTGGCCCCAATCAGCCGATCGCCAAAGGCCGGACGATCGACCCCGACAAGGGCGAGTGGGAAGGGGTCAACAAGTTCGTCTACCAGAACTCCAACCACAAGGTGGAGCGCTTTTGCGCCTACAGCCTGTTGGAGTCGCCCATGACCAGTTGCGGCTGCTTCGAGTGCATTGTGGCCGTCCTGCCGCTGGCCAACGGGGTGATGGTGGTCAACCGCGAGTACCAGGGGATGACGCCCTGCGGCATGAGCTTTGGCGATCTGGCCTCGGTGACCGGCGGCGGGGCGCAGACCCCGGGGTTCCTGGGGGTCGGGCGGCTGTATCTTTCCAGCCCGAAGTTCCTGGCCGCCGACGGCGGGGTGAAGCGGCTGGTGTGGATGCCCAAGTCGCTGAAGGAGGGCATCCGCGAGCGGCTTCAAAAGGAGGCCGCCCGGATCGGCGCGCCGGACCTGCTGGACAAGATCGCCACCGAAGAAAACGGTATGACCGAAGAAGAGGTAGCGGCCTACCTGGAGCAGGCCGGCCATCCCGCCCTCGCCTTAGCCCCGCTATTATAAAATAGGTGTTGATAGCAGCTTATCATTGAAACCAACGTGGTGCGTTTGGCGGCTGCCGGCACGGCGGCCCCTAGAGGGTGCCGCTGGACGTTCCAGCAACCGCTCAACCAAGGCCGATATCCCATTTCGAGAGAGGAAGAATCATGGCGCTAACTGGCTTGGAGATTTATAAACACCTGCCCAAGACCAACTGTAAGGACTGCGGCTTTCCGACTTGCCTGGCCTTCGCCATGAAGATGGCCACCAAGCAGGTCTCGCTGGATAAGTGCCCGCACGTGACCGCTGCCGGCAAGGCGGCCCTGGAATCGGCCGCCCGGCCGCCCATCCAGTTGGTTGCCATCGGCAGCGGCGATAGCGAGATCAAGGTCGGCAACGAGACGCAGCTTTTCCGCCACGAGGAGAAATTCCATCGCCCGACCGCGGTGGCCGTCCGCGTCAGCGATTCGTTGGCCGGGGCCGACCTGGCCCAGCGGGCGGAGGCCATCGGAAAGCTGGCCTTCGAGCGTGTCGGACGGCAAATCCGGGTCAACCTGGTGGCCGTCGAGAACAGTTCCGGCTCAGCCGAGACCTTCGCCAAGGCGGCCCAGGTGGCCGCCGAGAAGTCGGGCCTGCCCTGCGTGCTGATCGCCGCCAAGGCGGACCCGTTGGCCCGCGCCGCCGCGGCGTTACCGGGCAAGCGGCCGCTGTTGTACATCACCGATCCCGGACAGGCGGAAGCCGCCGCCCGGGTCGCCAAAGATTGCAACTGCCCGTTGGCGATTCGCGCCGAGGGCCTGGAGGCGTTAGCCGAGTTGACGCCGCGGATCGAGGCCCTGGGAGTGGAGCAGATCATCATCGACCCCGGCACCCGCGGATTGAAGCCGACGCTGGAAGCGTTGACCGTCATCCGCCGGCTGGCCTTGAAGAGCTTCCGCCCCTTCGGCTATCCAGCCCTGGCGGTGGCTACCGATAGCGATCCCTTGATGCAGGCGATCGAGGCCAGCGCCTACGTGGCCAAGTATGCGGCGGTGGTGGTGACCGACACCGCGGAACCGTGGCAGGTCCTTCCCGCGCTGACGACCCGGCAGGATATTTACACCGACCCGCAGAAGCCGGTGGCGGTCGAGCCGCGGCTCTATACGATCGGCGACGTCGGCCCCGAGTCGCCGTTGTTGGTGACCACCAACTTCTCGCTGAGCTACTACTCGGTGGCCGGCGAGGTCGAGGCCAGCCGCGTGCCGGCCTATATCCTCTCGGTCGATACCGAGGGAACATCGGTACTGACGGCCTGGGCCTCCGACAAGTTCAACGCCGATACCATTACCAAGGCAATGAAGAAGTCGGAAATCGACGCCAAGCTGCCGCACCACACGCTGATCATTCCGGGCTTTGTGGCCGTGCTTTCCGCCGGGGTCGAAGACGAGTCCGGCTGGACCGTGCAGATCGGTCCCAAGGAGGCCTCCGGGCTGCCGAGCTACCTCAAAAAGCAGTGGAAGGCGAAATAGGTGAATGCCGGAGTTTCGCGTTCGTTTCCTACCTGACGAGCAAGAGGTCGTGGTCGACGGCAGCACCACGCTTCTGGAAGCTGCGCGCCAAGCCAACGTCTATACCGGGGGCATCTGTGCCGGCGAAGGGATCTGCGGCAAGTGCCGGATTATCGTCCGCCAGGGCGAGGTGGAAGGCGAATCCACCGACTTTCTCACCCGCGACGAGATCCGCCACGGCTACGTGCTGGCCTGCAAGGTGGTGCCCAAGAGCGACGTCTTGATCGAGGTGCCGCCTGAATCGCGGCTGGGCGGCTATGAGGGCCTGGGCCGGGATGACGAGCAGTTCCGCGATTTCGCCGGGCGGGCGGCCCAGCCGCCGGCAGTCGAGATCGCTCCCTTGGTGGAGAAGTTCGCCTTGCAGTTGGCTCCGCCGACCCTCGACGACCCCACCGCCGACCAGGAGCGGGTGCTGGAGGCGATTGGCAAGCGCCGCCCCGGACCGATGCAGATGGGCCTGAAGATCGCCCGCGAATTGCCCTTCGCCCTGCGGCGGCGGGTAGTCGGCCGGTCGGCTTGGAACTGGCATTGGGACGGCCGGGCGACCGCCACCATTGGACTCCGCGGCGATCTCAATGAGGTGCTGTGCATCGAGCCGGGCGACACGAGCGGGCGTAATCTGGGGCTGGCATTGGACTTGGGCACTACCACCATCGTGGCCCACCTGGTGGACCTGGCCACCGGCACCACCCACGACGCCGCCGCCAAATATAATTCCCAGATCAAGTTCGGCGGCGATGTCATCAGCCGTATCAACTCCGCCCGGCAGCCGGGCGGCGCCGAGGCCCTGCACCAGGCGGTGATCCGCGACATCGACACGCTCATCGAGGACCTGGCGAATCGGGCCCACATCGCCCGCGGCGACATCTCCTGCGTGGTGGCCGCCGGCAATACGGCCATGATGCACTTTCTGCTGGGCCTGGAAGCCGATCTGATTCGCATCTCCCCGTTTGTGCCGGTGGCCACCAGCCCGCCGCCGTTTCGGGCGGCCGAGATCGGCCTGCGGATCAACCCCCGCGGCATTCTCTATACCCTTCCCATGGCCGGCAGCTACGTCGGCGGCGACATCACCGCCGGCGTCTTGGCCTCCGGCATGCACCGTAGCGAGGAGCTGGCCCTGCTGTTGGACATCGGCACCAACGGCGAGGTGGTGCTGGGCAATCGCGACTTCCTGGTGGCCTGCTCGGCCTCGGCCGGGCCAGCCTTTGAAGGCGGCTCGATTTCCTGCGGCATGCGGGCGACCGCCGGGGCCATCGACAGCGTGCGGATCCGGCCCCGCGACCTGACCATCTCGACCACCACCATTGACAATTGCCCGCCCGTCGGACTCTGCGGCACCGGACTGATCGACACCATTGCCGAGATGCTCTTGGCGGGGCTGGTCGATCGCAGCGGCCAGTTTCGCACCGATCGAGTGACCTGGCGGTTCCGCCTGGCCGACTACGACCACCGCTCGCAATTCATCCTGGTGGCGGCCGAGGCGTCAGGCAGGGGGCGCGACATTGTGCTGACCGAATCCGACGTGGAGAACCTGATCCGCACCAAAGGCGCTATTTATGCGGCCGCCGACTCGCTGGTGCAGAGCATCGGGCTGTGTTTTGCCGACGTGCAGAAGGTCTACATCGCCGGGGCGTTCGGCAACCGGATGGATATCGCCCACTGCATCGCCATCGGCCTGCTGCCGGACGTGCCGGTAGAGCGAGTGGAATTCATCGGCAATAGCTCGCTGGCGGGAGCCAAACTGGTGATGCTCAGCCGGCGGATGTTTGAAGAGATCCATCAGATCCGCGATCGGATCACCTACCGCGAGTTGATGGTGGATCCGAACTACATGGAGCAGTTTACCTCGGCGTGCTTCCTGCCGCACACCGATCTCGCCCGTTTTCCCTCGGTGGCCCGACAACACGCCATGCGATGAGGTTTGATATGCCGTTTTCGATTGCTATTGCCGGTAAAGGAGGGACCGGAAAGACGACCCTCTCGGCGCTGTTGGTGCGGACCCTGACCGAGGCCGGGACCCGACCGTTACTGGCCGTGGACGCCGACCCCAACTCGACCCTGGCCGAGGCCCTGGGGGTCGAGGCCGGCCGATCGCTGGCCGAGATCCGCGAACAGGGCTCGGCTCCCGAAGGATCGCCGGCCAGCGGCATCGGCCGCGTCCGGGCGGTCGAAGACGAAGTTCAGCGGGCAATCACCGAGGCCGAAGGCTTCGACCTGATCACCATGGGCCGGCCGGAAGGCCCGCGCTGTTACTGCGCCGTCAACAATCTGCTCCGCAAGTCGCTCAACGACCTGTCCCACAACTACGCGGCGGTGGTGATGGATAACGAGGCCGGCATGGAACACCTTTCCCGCCGCACCACCAACGATGTCGATGTGCTGCTGGTGGTGATGAATCCGGCCTTGCCCTCGATCCGGGCTGCGGAGCGGATCCTGGAGCTCTCCCGCCAGTTGCCGGTTCACATCGCCCGACGAGTGGCCCTGTTGAACCGCGCCGGCTCGCAGAAGCTGGCCGAGGCCGTCGAGGGCCCGTTGTCCGGCCTCAAAGCCGAGCGGCTGCCGGACGTGCCGCAGGACGAGAGGGTCGAGTCGGCAGGCGCCGTCGGACAAAACGTCTTCCGCCTGGGCGACGACAGCCCCGCCTTGGCGGCCGTTCGCCGATTGGTGGGAATGCTCCTGCCGCCCAATTCGATAGCAGGAACGGCTTGAGACGATCCGGTCCCAACATTATGATGTCCACCACCGCACTCACCTTGAAGGAGGTCTTGCATGACGATACCTGAAGCAAAAGAGAAATGGACGGGGCGGGTGAACCCGGTTACCCTCGGCGCCACCAAGGCCGAGGGCGGGACCCGTGGCCGCGCGGTCACCATCGGCGGGGCCGACGGCATCCCCTTCCTGGGATTTGACGGCCAGACTCCGCATCCTCCGGCCATCGCCCTGGACGTGCTGGATAAGCCCCCGGCGGAATGGCCGCGGCCGCTGGCCGAGGTCTACGGCGATGTGTGGTCGGACCCGGCCGCCTGGGCCCGCCGCGCGAAAGAGCTGGGGGCCGATTTGGTGAACCTGCGGCTGGTGAGCACCCATCCCGACGAAGACGACCGCCCCCCCGAGGCCGCGGCCGAAACCGTGCGGGCCGTGCTGGCGGCCGTCGATCTGCCGCTGATCATCTGGGGCTGCGACGTGGCCGAGAAGGACCAGAAGGTCATGCCCAAGGTGGCCGAGGTCGCCCAGGGGGAGAACTGCCTGCTGGGGGCGGCCACCGAGACCGAGTACCGCACCCTGGCCGCCGCCGCCCAGGCCTATCGGCACAAGCTGATTACCCTGGCCCCCTGCGACATCAATAAGTCGAAACAGGTGAACATCCTGGTCAGCGACACCGGTTTTCCGCTGACGGATATCGTCATTTACCCGACCACCGCCGCCTTGGGCTACGGCATGGAATACATCTATTCGATTCTGGAACGCGGCCGGCTGGCAGCCCTCTCCGGCGACCGGCTCATGGCCCAACCGGTGATCCTCGACGTGGGCTACGAGGCCTGGCGGGCGAAAGAGGCCCGCGCCACCGGCGGCGACGCCGACGCCTGGGGGCCCATCGCCCAACGCGGCCCGGCCTGGGAAGCCGTTACCGCCACCACCTTGCTCCAGGGCGGTGCCGATCTGCTGGTGCTCCGCCATCCGGTGGCCATGGCGGCGGTCCGCAACGTGATCCGACAGTTGTCCGGCGCCTGAAGCGTCTAACGAAAGCGACCATTTCCCGCGTGCAAGAAACGCCGGCGGCCGCCCGAGCCCCCTCCGGCATCGCTAGGCACTGATTTTGACAGCAGCACCCACACTTCTTGACTGAAAGGAACCATGGCGTGATAGTTTTCAGCGAGCGTATCAACGGCATGTATCGCGACGTCCGTGCGGCCATCCCCGAGCGCAACAAACAGCTCATCCACCAGCTTCTGGAAAAACAGCTTGCCGGCGGGGCCGACGTAGTCGACATCAACATCGGCCCCTCCAAGGGCGATCCGGTGGAGAACTTCATCTGGCTGGCCCAGACCGTGCATGAAATGACCGACAAACCGCTGTCGCTGGACAGCGCCAAGGCCGACCTGCTGGTGCAGGTGGTGCCGCGGGTCCGCCAGGCCCTCCCGGACACCAAGCTGGTCATCAATTCCTGCACCGCCGCCCGCGCCTACATGGACAAGCTGATCCCCATCGCCGTCGAGAACCACACCGGCATCATCGGCCTGACGATGGACCAGGACGGCGTGCCGGGCAACGTCGAGAAGCGCGTGGAGTGCGGGGCCACCTTCTTGATGACCGCCCTGGAGGCCGGGATGTCCACCGACGACATCTACCTCGACCCAATCACCTTGCCCATCAACGCGGCTTTCAAGCAGCAGGAAAACGTGATCGAAGGCATCCGCCAGTTGGCCCTGATCAACGACCCCGCACCGCATTTCATCATCGGCCTGTCGAACGTCAGCACCAAGTGCCTGTTGAACAAGCTGCTGAATCGAACCTTCCTAGTGATGTGTCTGACGGCCGGCCTGGACACGGCCATCGTCGATTCCGCCGATCAGGAACTGATCGACGCCATGGTCACCGCCGAGGTGCTGTTAGGTAAACAACTCTACAGCGACGAGTACGTCAAGGCCTGGAGGATGCAGAAGGGCCTGCCGACCGGTTGCTGAGCCGAGGGGCGCAAAACAAAACGTTTAGCGGCCGGCCGGTACGGCGGCGATTCCCGGCAAAGGGTCGACCTTCCGTCGGCCGCCAAACGTATCAGTTCATCCCGCCCGTTGTACAAGCATCGAATTCAAGCCTCCACCGACTGGTGTTGGTATTCGTCGGCGTGAGAGAAATCAGGCGGGGGGCTGCCGGGGAGGGGCGGCAGGAGCCAGATTTCGCCGAACAGGGCGTTTTGCTCGACGCGAAGGTGATGGTGTCGGGCCAGCTCCAGGACCGCGAGAAAAATGCCGATCAACTGCGACTTGTGCATCCGCGGCTCAAACAGGTCGCGGAAGGCCAGGTGGCCGGCCTCCATTACCCGGGTGTAGATGCGCGCCATGTGAACGCGGATCGGCGTCTCGTCGTAGACAATGCTCGACGGCTTGGCGGCCTCGGTCTCGCGGAGAACGCGGCCAAACGCGCTGACCAAGTCCCACAGCTCCACCTCTTGGATCGGCTCGCTCGCCAGGTCGCGTTCGTGCGCCGGCACGTCGTTGGAAAGCCGCGGGTAGCGTTGCTGCCACAGCCGCCCGCGCTCCTCCAGCAGGCTGGCCGCGTCGCGGTATTGTTTGTATTCGAGCAAGCGGCGGACCAATTCGTGCCGAGGGTCTTCCAGTTCCTCCTGCACCTCGTCGCACCGCGGCAACACCTGCTGCGATTTCCACTCGATCAGCAGACTGGCCCACTCCACGAAATCCGCCACCGCGTTGACGTCTAACGCCTTCAACACCGCCAGATAGCCCAAGTACTGGTCGGTGATGGCCGCGATAGGAATCGCCGTAATCTCCACCTCGTGCTTGCGCACCAGGAACAACAGCAGGTCCAGCGGACCGCGAAACATCGTCAACTCGACGCGGAAATCAACCACGGGCGGCAGGAAACAACGGGAGGACGGGCGGGGGGAAAGCGATGCACCAGCCGAGACATGCGATCCAGCCCAACCGCGAAAGGTTCTCTACCTTCGCCGGTCGAAAAAGACCGCGCGTTCGCTATCCTGAGTTTCGGCCGGCGACCGATGCCAACTTGAAGGCGCCCCAAAAGCGACGCCGGCCGTGCTCCTCACGCTCCGCGTGAGGAATCCGTCACGCGGAGCGCGACGAGTACCGTGTTCCACCAACCTGGGCAGATTGAAGGTTCCTTGCTCCAAACGGGGGGCGCGGTTAGACTTAGGGCTGTCGGCCACACATCTCCAATCGGGGGACCTTCCGGTGTCAAACGAACAGCTCTGGGCCCCGTGGCGGCTTGGGTATATTTTAGGGGCCAAGGACGCCACTGAAATGCAACCGGTCGCCAACCTACTGGCCGGCGCGGATCCAAGCTGCTTTCTCTGCCAGTGCGCGCCCGGCGACGATGACCGGGCCCGGCTGGTGGTCGAGCGCGGCCGGCATTCGGTAACCTTGTTGAATCGGTATCCCTATAATAACGGGCATCTGCTGATTGCCCCCAAGCGGCATGTGGCCAGGCTGGATGAGCTCGACGAAGCGGTGCAGTTGGAGGTGGCCTTGACCATCAGCCGAATGATTGGCACCTTGGACAAAGTGCTCAATCCGCATGGATACAATGTCGGCTTAAACCTCGGCCAGGTGGCCGGCGCCGGCCTGCCCGGCCACCTCCATTGGCACGTCGTCCCGCGTTGGAGCGGCGACACGAGTTTCATGTCGTCGGTGGCGGGCGTCCGTACCATTCCCCAGTCCCTCGAGGCCCTCTGGGACCTTCTGGCCGCTGACAAGGAATTGCAAATTGAAAAATGAAAAATGAAAAACGACCAGCCACGGCGGCCCACCGCCATTTTTCATTTTGCACTTTGCATTCTTCATTTTGCATTGGCAGACATGGCCCAAGATCCTTCGCCAAAGAAACTAATCCCCAACCTCTGACCTCTGACCTCTAATCCCTGATCCCTCTCCATGTCCGACGTCACTGCCGAGAGCGAACCCGATACCCCCGACCAACCGTTCACCATTGAAGTAGCCGAACGGGTGCGCCGGTTGCCGCCCTACCTGTTCGCCCAGATCAACAAGTTGATGTATGAGAAGCGGCGGGCAGGCGGGGACGTGATCGACCTGGGGATGGGCAATCCGAGCGACCCGCCGCAAGACCTGGTGATCGAGAAGCTGGCCGAGGCCGCCCGCGATCCCAAGAATCACGGCTATTCGCCCGCCCAAGGGATTCTCAGTCTCAGGCGGGAAGCGGCCGCCAAGTATTTCAAGCACTACGGCGTCCGTCTCGATCCTCAGCGGGAGTTGATCGCCTGTCTGGGATCGAAGGAAGGCTTCAGCCATATATGCCTGGCCTTGGTGGGACCGGGCGACACCGCCATCGTGCCCGCCCCATCCTATCCGGCCCATCTCTACGCGGTGGCCATGGCGGCAGCCAATGCGATCCTGTTGGAGGTTTTCGATAGCCAGCTACTGCTGCGGAACATCGATTACACCTGTCGGCACCTGGTCCCCCGCCCCAAACTCCTGGTCGTCAACTTCCCGCACAACCCTTCGACGACGGTGGTCGAGCCGGAGTTCTACGTCGAAGTAGTGCGGCTGGCCAAGCGGTACGGCTTCATGGTCGTCAGCGACTTGGCCTACGCCGACGTCACCTTCGACGGCTACAAGACGCCCAGCTTCCTGGCGGCCCCCGGGGCCATCGAGGTGGGTGTCGAGCTGACCACCATGAGCAAGGGCTACAACATGGCCGGCTGGCGGGTCGGCTTCGCGGCCGGCAACGCGGAGATGCTCCGCGCGCTTTCGACCGTCAAAGGGTACTACGATTACGGCATGTTTCGTCCCATCCAGATCGCCGCCATCATGGCCTTGAGGCATACCGACGCGGCGGTAGAGGCCCAGGCGGCCGTCTATCAACGCCGTCGCGACGTCCTCTGCGAGGGGCTGGAACGCATCGGCTGGCCGGTGGAGCGACCCAAGGCCTCGATGTTCGTCTGGGCCAAGATCCCCGAGCCTTGGGCATCGCAAATGACCTCCTTCGACTTTGCCATGAAGTTGCTCGAGGAGGGGGACGTGGTGGCAAGTCCCGGCGCCGGCTTTGGCCCCGCCGGCGAGGGCTTTGTCCGCATGGCCTTGGTAGAAAACGAGAACCGCTTGCGGCAAGCCGTCCGCCAGATCGGGCGCTGCTTGGGCAAGTAGGGGACTGTCCCAGTGTTCGCGGCGAAACAGACTTGGTTCTCAGAGAACGCGTCTTCGCCGCGAAAATGGGACTGCCCCCCTCACCCCCCACCCCCACAATGGCGTGATTGCGGATTGAAGGCCGATATGCCAAACTAATCCGCCGAACACTTGGAGTGCGGTGATTCGTCACCGCTTTTCCGAGCCGCGCGTAGTGTCCACGTTGCAAGACACATCGGCAAAGCGGCAATGAATTGCCGCACTCCAAAGTTGCACGGCGGAGTCCTTGTCGTGACCAGCCCCTCAAAGAAGCCGAACGTGCGGTTGAACCCGCTCTTGCTGGATGATGACGAACTGCGCGCTCCGCCGCAGTCGGCGAAAGGCCAAGCCGATGTCTATCCCATCGAACCGCGGGTCATGCCGGATTGGGTGAACGAGGCCGCCGAATCGGCCCCTGAGTCGCGCATCAGCGCGGCCGGAGAACCGCCGCCCGCGCCGAGCTGGCCTATGCTCAACGGGGTCTTCACCTTCCCGTTCTACTTCTGCGCGCTGGGAGTGTGGACCCTGATTTCGCTGGGCCTGACGATCACCGGTTGGCTAGCGATGTTCTGGATCGCCTATGGCGCAGTGCTCGGCGGAACCAGCGCCCGGCTTCTGGGGCTGCCGACCCTGTTGGCCGGCACGCTGACGCTTGGCTACGCCGTCTCGTGCTGCCTGATCATCATTGAAGACACCTCGTTGGGCTACGACAGCTTTGAGATCGCGCCGGAGTTCGATTGGAAGGGATGGGTCTTGAACCTGTGGCGGGTGATCGCCCTGGGGCTCCAAGCGGGCCTGGTCGGGGCGGTGGTCCAGTTCATTAACCCCTCGCACTCTTTGTTTTCGGGGCTAGCGGGCACATTGGCCGCCTTCCCCTTCGTTTTGCTGGGCGGCTTGGCGGCCGAGGGCGCATGGGTCCCGTTGGCGATTCTAACCGTGCTGCGGAGCCTCGGCCGGCTTTGGTGGGCCTGGGGCCTCTTCTTCCTCGAAACTACCCCGTTGATCATCGGTTGGACACCGCTTGTGCGGGCGGGACTGCGGAGCGAATCTCCCTGGCTGACCCCGGTCTATACCGGACCGCTTCTGGCAGCCATCATCTTGATATACGCCCGACTGCTCGGACGACTCGCGGGCTGTATCGCCAAGACAACTATCGAGTCGTCGGCCGAAGGAGATCACGATGAAGACCCGTAACAATGCACTGGCGTGGCTCGTTGTGGCGATCAGCCTGGTCGGCGGCTTTGGCGGCTGCGGCGGCAGCCCGGCCATCGTACCCACAACCTATGAGACGTTCAAGGGCAAGGACGACGCCTTCCAACTCCAGTATCCGGCCGGCTGGGAGGCGACTGGCGGCGGCGTGCCCGGCCGCGCCTGGGCCAAATTCACCTCGGGCAATGCCGAGATTTCGGTGGACGCCGACGCGATGGGCTCGATCATGGCCGACATCAGCAGCCCGCAGGGCCAGATGCAAGACAAGGACCCCACCCGCGAGGCCGTGCACAAGGTCCACGTCGGAGAAAGAGAAGGATTCGAAGAGCAAGCCGGCGTCAAGGAGCAGGAACCGACGGTGGTGAAGACCTCCATGACCGACGGCCGCAGATCGGAGTTCACCGGCACGCCCACTTTCGGACCAGCCATCCACGGCTACCGCACCACGGTGCTGAGCATGGATCACCGCATCCGGGTGGTCTGCCAATGTACCGAGTCGCAGTGGGCCTCGCTCAAGCCGGTCTTCGACAAGGTGATCGCAAGCGTGAAGAAGTAGGCTTGAGCTAAACCAGAGGAGAACGTGTTGTGAAGACAACCCTACGTGCATCGTGGCTCATTTTGTGTCTCTCGACGGCCGTTAATTCCGCCCTAGGGCAAGCAGAGAGAGCGATCACGACAGGAAGCGGCAACGGCGCTGCTGCCCTTTCGCTACCGAGCGACGGCCAGACCGACGTTACGACCGCCATCCAAGCGGCCCTCGACGCCGCGGGCGCGAGACAAGGCGGCGTGGTTCGCCTGCCCGCCGGAAGATTCCTGGTCGGCGGCAGCCTCACGATTCCCCGCGGCGTGGCCCTGCTGGGCTGCAACCAGGCCCCGGTCTACATCGAGCCGTTGGTGGGCACGGTGATCCTGGCCACCGGCGGGCGAGACCAAGAGGGCGGCCCGGCGCTGTTCGAGCTGGGCGACTCGGCCACGGTCGCCGGACTGACGGTTTTCTATCCCGACCAGAGGCCTGAGGCGATCCACCCCTACGCCTGGACGTTCCACCTTCAGGGCGGCGACAACACGGTGGAAAACGTGACCCTCATCAACAGCTACAACGGCATCCGCATCGGGCCCGAGGTAAACGTCCGCCACCGCATTCGCAGCGTGGTCGGCTGCGTGCTGCGGCGGGGCATTTGGCTGGACAACTGTACCGATATCGGCCGGATCGAGAACGTGCAATGGCACTGCCACTGGTGGTCGGCCAAGGCGGTCGGCGGCGATTGGGCCAAGATCTACCAGTACATGTGGAGGAATTGCGAAGGTTTCGTGTTCGGCCGCAGCGACTGGGAGTACGTCACCAATACCTTCATCTTCCCGGTCAAGATCGGCTACCACTTCATCGCCACCGACCACGGCGCAATGAACGGCCAGCTCTGCGGG
>JAJYGU010000237.1 GCA_021784975.1 Planctomycetota bacterium | reverse complement strand
AGTTTAGCAAGGATGCAAAACAGGCGGACCGAGCGACCAACTCGGTCAACAATCTGAAGCAAATCGCGCTGGCAATGCTAAACCACGAGAGCGCATGCCGAGAGTTCCCCGCACCGGCGATTCGCGACCGCAACGGCAAACCACTTCTTAGCTGGCGCGTGCGGATCCTGCCCTACATTGACCAGGCGGGGCTTTACAAGCAATTCCACCTCGATGAGCCATGGGACAGTCCGCACAATCGCCGACTGATCGGCAAGATGCCCTGGGTCTACCGTTGCCCCCTGTCGCGGAGCAACGAGCCCGGACGGACCAATTATCTGCTGCCCGTCGGAAACGGCGCCGCTTTCACCGCTGGCAAGCCGACCGTCCTGCCGGATATTTCGGATGGGACGTCCGACACCCTGATGGTGCTCGAAGTCGATGACGATCGTGCGGTGATTTGGACCAAACCGGACGACTGGCAGTACGACCCGAAAGAGCCGTTTAAGGGACTTGGCAAGCTCGATGGCGGCAAGTTCCACACTGCGTTCTTCGATGGCTCGGCGCACGAGATCAGCACGAACATCAAACCGGCGGTGATGCGGGACCTGATCGAGCGGGCCGACGGCCACCCCATCGACCCCTCGGAGTTCTAGGCCCGAAAACAGCGAACCTTTGGAGTGCGGTGATTCATCACCGCTTTTCTGAGCCGCGGCGAAGATTGCGAAACATTTTTCATGCGAACCATGCGTGGTCCCGCGTTGGGGGAAGTGTCGGAAAAGCGGCAATAAATTGCCGCACTCCAAGGAAGCTTCGGATTTGAGCCAAGGGATCACTACACTTTTTCCTCACCGTTCGTGAGTATTGGAGCTTTCCATGTCGCGTAGTGTTCGAGTCAACCGTCGTCAGTTCATGGTCAACAGTGGCAAGATTGGCCTTGGCGCGGCCGCGATCGCCAGCGCCGCGCCCGCCAAAGGCGTGGTCGGTGCCAACGAGCGGATCCGGCTGGCGGTGTGCGGGCTGCACAACCGCGGCTTCGATCATGTCCGGCTGTTCCCCGAGATCCCCAACGTGGCGGTGGCCGCTGTCTGCGACGTGGATGAAAACGTGCTCCGCCAACGGCTGGCGCAAATGGAGAAGCGGAATCTCCCCAAGCCCAAGACCTACACCGACGTTCGCAAGCTGTTGGAGGACCGGTCGATCGACGCGGTGTGCGTGGCCACGCCGAACCACTGGCATGCCCTGATCGCCATCTGGGCCTGCCAGGCGGGCAAGGACGTCTATGTCGAGAAGCCCTGTAGCCACAATTGGTGGGAAAGCCGCCAGTTGATCCGGGCGGCCCAGCGCTACAATCGCCTAGTGCAGCACGGCACCCAGGCCCGCTCGTCCCTGTCGGCGAACGAAGCCATCCAACACCTGCGCAAAGGGCTGATCGGCGAGGTCTACCTGGCGCGAGGGCTGTGTCTGAAGCGGCGGAGGAGCATCGGGCACGCCCCGGTGACGCCGGTGCCGCCGGGCGTCCACTACGATTTGTGGACTGGGCCGGCCCCCGCGCACCCCTTCACGCGCAATCGTTTCCATTACAACTGGCACTGGTTCTGGGCCTACGGCAACGGCGATCTGGGCAATCAAGGGGTGCACCAAGTTGACCTTGCCCGGTGGGGGCTCGGCGTGGGCTTTCCCAACAAAGTGACCGCTACCGGCGGCCACTTCGTCTATGACGACGACCAGCAGACGCCCAACACTCTTAACTGTGCCTTCCAATATGATTTGCCCGGCGGCAAGCGGAAGATGATCGAGTTTGAGGTCCGCCACGGGATCACCAACCGCGAGGCCGATATCGGCACCGAAAAGCTGGGGAGCGGAAACGAAGGGCACACCATCGTCGGGGACCTGTTCTACGGCTCCGACGGTTACCTCGAGCTGGGCGACGAGGACACTGGCAATGCCTACCAGTTCTGGCTGGGCTCGAACCTGAAGGCCGGGCCACACGCCCATGAAGGCGGAACCCGCTATCACTTTGCCAACTTCATCAAGGCGCTGCGGAGCCGCAAGAAAGAAGACCTGCACGCGCCGATCGAGGAGGCACACATTTCCTGCACGCTGGTGCACCTGGCCAACGCCTCCTACCGGCTGGGGCGGACGCTGAACTTCGATCCCGGGAAGCAGGAGGTCATCGGCGACGAAGAAGCCAACCGCCTGCTGCGCGATGCCGACCGCGGCTATCGCAAGCCGTTTTGCATCCCGGAGGACATCTGAACGCGGTCATTCACCGCAGGGGTCGCCGAGAACGCAGAGGGAAACAGATGAGGGCGGAGGGTAGCCGATTCGGGTGCGATTTTGCATTTTGCACTTTGCATTTTTCATTTGGCCTTTTCCCTCTGGATCCTCCGTGTCCTGCGCGGTGGATAATGTCTCCTACGCGGCGTCGGAGTCGTCGGCTCTTGGCGACTCCCGCGGAGGGTTCTGGTCCGGAGTTTTGATCTCCAACTCGCTGCCCTGCCGGCTCTTCGAATCGGTCTGGCCGCCGGCGGCCGGCTTATCAGCGGGCTTGGCGGCCTTGCTGGTCGGGCGAGCGTCCTCCGACCCCTTGATCTCGACGCTGGCCCTGGGGGTCGGGACAGCCTTACCATTGGCCTTGGCCGCCGGAGCGGCCGGCTTCGTGGCCTTGGCCGCCTTGGCCTTCGTCCTCTTGGCCTTGGTTCCCTGGGTCCCCTGGACCTTGACTCCGCCGTCCTCGGCGTTCTTGCTAAGCATAAAGCCTTTCAAGAACCAGCCCTCGCCCTCGGTGGTGGCCTTGAAGCCGGCCGGCCCCAAATAGCGGCGGACGACCTGGTAGTCGGGCAATTTGCTGCCGTCGATCTTTTGCCGGCGAGCGGCCCCCTTTTGGCCCTGGGCAAACACCGCGTTCAACAGCCGGCCCAGCAGGGATTCGCTCTCGGGCATCTTATTCTGCCGGATCAGCTCGTAGGTGGGACGCCAGGCCTCGTCGCTGCGGGAAAACACCTGGGCGGATCGCTCCTTGGGTGGGAGGCGGCGGAGTTGCTCGCTAATCAGCTTATAGTCCACGTCGTCCGCCAGCCGTTCGGCGGTCTTGGGGGGGCGGATCACTTTCAACAGGAAGTCGATGTGCGAGGCGATCATCAGTTTGCCTTGCCAAACGGTAACCGCCATGTGCGGCAGCAAGTCGGGTTTCTTCGGTTCCTCCTCGTCCTCGGCTTTCTTCTTCTTTTTCGTGGGCGGAGCCACTGCCGGCATGTTGCCGAAGCTGATCTCGGGGGCTTCCAGTTGCGGGTTTTCCTGTTCGATCATCTCCCAGATGATCTGGCCGTCCTTGACGTGTCGCTTCACGTCGGGACCGGTTCCCATCCACTTTTCCATGGCCGCCTGCACCGCCTTGGCGTCGGTGGTCTCGATCGCGAACAACAGCCGTTCGCTGGTGGTGGTGATGGGCAGGTGGTAGTCGGTCAACACGGTAATGCGACGACCGAGGTGGGCCATCAGCTCTCCGCGGAGGTCGAGTTGGGGTCCGTTGGGGTCCTCTTTCAGTCCGAAGAGCGTGTCTTGCCAAACGCCTTTTTCACCCGCGCCGAACAACTCGTCGTACAACGGGCCGAAATTGTCAAAGGCCTGAAGGATGTTGGCATATAGGGTGCTAAAGCTGGCGACGTCGCGCGGCACCCAAGCTTGTGGGGCGAAGTCCTTTTCGTTCAGCAAGTCCAACATCTTCAGGGCTTTCTCACGCGGCTCGGGGGCGTAAATCGCCGTGCGATGCACCAGTTCGAAGCCTTCGGCGGCGAAATCCAGCCTTCCGCCCACCCCTTGAATCCCGCTCAGCCCCTGGTTGCGCATGACTTCCAGGATGCTCTTGCCCTTGCGGCGATTCTCGGGCGGGGTAATGATGCGCGCGACTTCGGCGTACCCCAACGGATGCACGAACCAGCGAAGCTGCGGCATCCCCGGTGGCGCATCCCGCCGGCACCGGCGGCTGACCACCTGGTAGGCTTGGTCGCCGGCCAGGCTGTCGCTCTGTTTTCCCGCCGCCCGCGCCAGGATGCCTCGCATGACCGCCAGGTTGTCGGCCACGACAAACAAGGCGCCGCTGAGGCAATAGAAGACTTGACGGGCAAGTTCCGTCTGGGGGCCGCGGGTTGGCGGGGCGTCCTGGCCTTCCGGCGACGGGCTGCCCTTCAGCGTGCTGGGACTGGCCTCCCGCGACTCGGCAGAAACGGGCAGATCGAGTTGAAGGATGGTGTTGTCGCCCGCCTCCACTTCGCTGCGGCTGGCCCCGTGCTGGACTTGGCGGGCCACCGTCTTCTGCAAGAGTTCCTGGGCCTGCTTCAGCTTGCCGGTGACGTCGACCACAATGGCCATGGCCGCTTGGCCCGGTTTCGGGGCGATCATGCCCAGGCCAACATCCCCGCCGGCGATGCCCTTGATATCGTCGATCGTCAGCCCGAGCCGGTCGCGGATCGAGGACCAGCGATCGTCAAACTGCCGGCGGAGGTCCTCCGAAAAGGGCTTCATCACCGGGTCGGCCATCAGGTGTCCGAGCTCCGTCTTGTTCCAATGTTCAGTCAGCGTGTCTACATTGTAAATCGCCGCAAACCCCTGGGTGGTCTTGGGCAACAGCGCTTCGCTCAACCGGCCTTGTTCCGTTGCCTGGAGGGGTCCGCTACCGGCCAGCATCAGACATCCAACCCAGCCTAACGCACAGACTGACGATCGAAGCACAGTGTCACTCCTTGAAGGATGCCAATTTGGGCGCCCAATAGTTTGCCTAACCGGAAGACTCGTATACAAAACGCAGAGTTTAGTCGCCCCGGCCAGCTTACGCTAGCCCGGATTATTTCACCCCGCCGAATTTGCCCCGCGCAGGGTGCGCAAGCGAAACCCGGAGCGTAAGCGAGACTAAGTCACGTGGCCGTCCTCGCTTACGCTTCACCTCACCATGCGCCGGTCAATAATCCGGACAAGATCGGCTAAGAGAAATCAGCAAGACAGGTCGGCACACCGACACGGCAATCAGCGGCCAAGATCGTCATAAGACTCGAGAAGCAAGCCCCAGGCTATGCAGATTGGCGCTGATCTGCGCCATGCGGAGAAATCCGCAGAAATCCGTGGGAATCTGCGTAATCTGCGGATCATAGCTAGCGATGCTCCAGTCGGGCTCCGCTCCGCTCAAAATGATAGCGGGGATTCCGAATACTGAAGTCCTCGTCGGTGAATCCGTTGTTGAGTCGCAGGTTGAGATAAGTGTACTCCTCAATTAGCGGCGGCGGGCCGCCCGGCTCAGTGGGCCAATCGTACGACTCGTAACGGATGGGCATCATCAATTGGTCGTCCACGTAAATCCGGGCGAGGTAGAAGCGAAATACGTCCCGCGGCACGGGATGAACAACCTGGATCACCGTACAGGGACGCTTGTCGACTTTCACGTCGGTGAAATACTTGACTTCGCACTCGCCATAATGCGTGTCTTGTTGGCCGACCTCGACCAGGCGGCGAACCAGGTTCACGATGCCGATCTCGGTGATGGGATAGTGCCGGTCGTTCATGGCAATCATGCCCTCGGGGCGGAGGGCCACGGTGGCACCCTGATTGCCGCGATGGGCCAACAGATCCCCATGGTTCCGGCCGGCCACGTAAATCACTTCCTGGCCCTGCACGGAAAGCGGGCTGAGGAAGCGAACATAGACGCTCAACGGCGAGTGTCGGATCTTGATGAACATGTACTGGTATGGGCCCAGTCGTCCGCGGATCCGCTCCCGCGACACCAGGGTGGCCGAATAGTCCTGCAACCGCTCGATGGCCGGCAGTCCTTGCTGGGCCCAGCGGAGAACCGGCATCAAGGGATGCTCGTTCGCCTCGGCTTGCAGCAGGGGCGTGCGATGAGCCGTCGCCGGCGCGGCCGAAGCCGCCGGCTTCTCGATCAATGTCGCCGAGACCATAGGGCTCTCGCTGAGAGCGGCCGGCGACTGGGCAGCCAACGGCCGCACCTCCGGCGACTGGCCCCATCCGGCCCGAGCCGCCAAGAACACACTCCCGGCAACGACTAGGAACCTGACTCCGGTCAAAGTTTGGATTCCCTTTGCAATCGTCATGCTCTCTCCAACGCCCTCACTTGTCTGAAGGCGACAATCGTCTTCTCCGTCGCTAATTCTAGCAACCCGGCACCGGGGCAGCCCGATGGCGGCTTGTTAACCTTTTCCCGCATAAGATCTTAGAGCCGGACGGCCCGCTGGGGGTACACCGCCCGCCTTGGCAAACTCCTCCTCTGCGACGCACCGCTCAATTCTGCGCCCTTATTATTGTCGCGCGGTTTGACCAACGCTGAAAGATAGCTCATCTGCCTCCGTGAGAGATTTTTTTCACCGGTTGTAGATCGGTGGTATCCTTGGCCGTTATAGTCGCTACAGCCTCTCGCGCAACAGCCCGGCACTCGATTGGAAATACTTGCGGCGTCGTGACTGGGCGGCTTGAGTAGGTTCCGATTGCTGGTCTTGCAAATCGGCGAGGCTCGCCTGGCAGTAGCGGCAGCCGACCACCTCCAGATGAAAGCGGACATAGGCCGCCTCGGCGTCGGGCAGCGCATCCAGCAGCCAATTGCCCAACTGCCCCCGCGAGGGACAACTCAACCGGCGGCGGCGCCAGATCTCACCCAATGAGTGGACGCCGGCGTCGCGCCGCGATTGGATGGCCGCTAATTGGCCGAGCAGGGCGGCGTCGTCGCGGAGGACTTTCTCCATCCGGGCCATTTCCTCAGGTGGGAGGGCCTCGTCCAAATAGGCTTCGAGATCGGATGCGCGGTTCATGGATGTGTCATGACTTCTGGGAGTATCAGGCCGGATCCGGGAGATTGCCCTCGGCGTCCAAGGGCAGGTCGCGGGGTTCCGTGAGGATCTCCAAGTCGGCCCGTCCCCGCGCATCGGCCAGGTAGGCGGCCGAGCACTCCACTTCGCTCAGGTGCAGCGTGTCGGCGATCCACAGCAACCGGGCGTCGGGCGGCTCAGCCAGGCCGATGGTCTCCAAGGCGGCCGAGAGCATCTGGCGATCGGTCTCGTAGTCCAAGGGCGGCATGGCGGCGGAAATATGGCCCGATACCAGGCCATTCAGCCGCGTGGCGGCGAAGTCGGTTTCGCTCAGCAACTGCGAGCGGCAGAACTCGGCCATGCCCATGCCGATGGCGTTCCCGTGCGAGGCGGCGGTCAGACTGCGGAGCGCGATTCGCTGCACTTTGGGGAATTCGTGCTCGGCGGCCCGGTGGTCGTTAAACTTCCGCCCCACCACATTCGGGTCGAGGCCGGTGCCGCTAATGTCTTTGCCGATGCGATCAATCAGCAAGACGTCCACCTGCCCGAAGGGAAGCCGCGGCAGCCATTGCGCAGCCAAGGCGAGCAATCCGGTTTCGCGCGATTCGAACCGTTCTGGCGGAACGGCCTCGACGAGCGCTATCTCGTCGTAAGCGTTTTCCACCACGGCCAGTCCCGCCAGGATAGGGCAGCGGGCAAGGAGGCGGGGCGCCACGCTGCGGATGATCCGGTCGAAGCCGAAGTCGCGGACCGCGCGGTGGTAGATCTTCGCCCCCTCGCATTTGCCCAGGCCGATCAACAACATCTTCATCAGGCCGCTCTGGAAATCGCCGGCAAAGCAGGTGTGCGGCTTAACCCGGTTGCATACCACGATGTGATCGGCCTCGAAAGCCAGCCGGTCGATGTGCACGGGGAACCCTTCGGCCGCCCGTTCCACTACCACGGTTTCCATCGTGGAGCGGATCGGGCAGCCGACGGCTGCCTCCCGGATGCCGTACGATTCGAGGACCTGCCGCTGCCCATCGGCGGTGCCGCCGCCGTGACTGCCCATGGCGGGCACCAGGAACGGCCGCCCGCCCAGCGATTTCAGATGAGCCGCGATTGCCCGGAGGATCTCCGCAATCTGAGCAATGCCGCGGCTTCCGGCGGTAATGGCAATGCTTTGCCCCGGCCGGAGCTTCTTGCTCAACTCGAGCCGGGTAAGCTGCCGTTGGACCTCGGCGGCCACGTCGGCGACCCGCGGCCCCTCAAACCTCTGGCGGAGGCGGAAGATCTTCGGCAGAGAGAGCATGCGAACTCACTGGGCCAGGGCTTCCAGTTTGGTATCGAAGCGGAGGGCGACCACCCGCCAGGCCCCATTCTTGGTGAGTGCGCCTGGTGTGGGAGTGCGATAGAAGGTGAAATACCAGGCCACCGGCAAGTTCTCGCACTTGTACAGGTAGCGCATTAAGACCAGGTCGTTGCCAATCCGCTTGGCGAACACCTGCTCGAACCCCTGGCACCTGCCGTACTTGATTTCCAAGTCGTTGGTCCGGGCGACCAGCTCTTTCACGGCATCGGCCTGCTTGGCCAACTGGCTGTCGGCCAGCAATTCCTTGAAAGCGGTCTGCGTTTGCCCGGCGGAAACGCTGTCCAGGAACTGGCTGACGCGGCCGTCCAGCAGCGTCAACACGGCATCCTTCTCTTGGTTCATGTCCTGGGCGGCCGAGGTGCGCGCGTTGGCCACGGCAAATGCCAAGACCACGACGCCCATCCCTCCCACCACGCAATGAAGCCTCATGGTCGGTCTCCTTCAAGTCCTAGGCCGATTCGTGTACGGCCCTGTCGGCAGCCTGCGGAAATGGTCGGCAGGCAAGCTGCCGGCGCATCTCGGCAGCGATGAAGAACGAGCCGGTGATGCAGATCAGATCGTCAGGACCGGCTAGCCGGTGTACGGCGCTCCAGGCTTCGGCCGGCTCGGCCGCGACGGCATGACGGCGGCCGGATAGCTCCTCGGCCAAGGCTTGCAGCACCTGCGGCGGCACGGCCCGCGGATTGTTCAAGTAGCGCGTAAAGACCACCTTGTCGAACCGCCCGAGCAAATGCTGGAGCATGCCGCGGAGGTCCTTACCTTGCGTGGTGGCGAGGATCAGCAGCCGGCGACGGGCCGAAAAACTCTCGGCCAGCACGTCCATCAGGGCCGCTACCGAGGCCGCGTTGTGGGCGGCGTCGAGCACCACCGTGGGCCGCCGGGCCACCACTTCCACCCGCGCCGGCCAGACCACCTCGGCCATCCCCCGCCGGACCGCCGCCTCCGGGATGTTCCAACCCACCCGGCGCAACTCCTCGACGGCCGCCATGGCGACTGCCGCGTTAGCCGCCTGGTGCCGGCCCAACAAGCTCAACGCAATCTGCTCATAGTGGCAGTCCGCGCGGGGTCCGTCGGAGTCGCTCCGGCAGCGGAAGTCGACCCGGCCGGGGGCCGCCGTTCGTTCGAGGTGGCGGGGAGGATAGTAATCGAAGTCGAAATCGACGCCACGTTCCACCAACCGGCAGCCGTTGCGCCCCGCCATTCGGCGAATCACTTCGCGCGGCTCATCCGCGACGACTCCCGACACCACCGGCACGCCCGGCTTGACGATGCCGGCCTTCTCGGCGGCAATGGCGGCCAGGGTGTGGCCCAGTTGCTGGGTGTGATCGAAACTGATGCTGGTGATGATCGAGACCGCCGGGTGGCAGACGTTGGTGGAATCAAGCCGGCCGCCCAAACCCACCTCCAGCACGGCGGCATCCACCTTCCGCCGCACGAAGTGGACCAGGGCCATGGCGGTGGTGATCTCAAAGTAGGTCGGGCCTGGTTCTGGCGGGTTCTGTCGGGCCGCCTCCCGATCAAGTTCTTCCACGATCGGGCGGACCACGCCGACCAGCTCCACCAGTTGGTCGGCCGAGCAGTGGCAGCCGTCGATGGCCATCCGCTCTTCCACCCGGTCCAGGTGCGGTGAGGTAAACAAGCCGGTGCGATAGCCGGCCGCCGACAAGACGGCGGCCGTCATGGCGGCGGTCGAGCCCTTGCCCTTGGTGCCGGCAATATGCACAATCGGCAAGCCTTCTTGCGGATTGCCCAGTCGCCGCAGTAATGCCCGCATCCGATCGAGCTTGAAAGCCTCTTCGGCGGAGGGCATCGACTGCATCCGCTCATAGTCGATGCGATCTAGCAAGAATTGCAGGACCGCCTCGCGCCGGGCAAGAGATGGGTCGATCGGGACCGGGGCAAACATGGCGGGCTTGGGAATTGGCAGAGCGGAACGAGGGGTGACATCGGTCATCGACCGACAAAGCCCGTATTTTACCCCAATCTGCGGCCCCTGTCTGCCCCCCGCCCCGAGCAAGGTCCTATTCCCGCTTTACGGCATGAACTTGCTTCGCTCGCCGACGGCCACGGTGACGCTGATCGGTCTGCGGCTGCGAAAGACCAGCAAGGTCACTCGCTTACCGACTTCGGTCAAGCTTACCAGGTTCGTCAGATGGGCGTCGTCTTCCACCGGCTGGTGGTTGAACTCCAGGATGACATCGTCCTTTTGCAGCCTAGCCCCCTCGGCGGGCGAATTGGGGGTGATGCCACTCACCAGCGCTCCCATCGGCCGCGGCAGGCCCAACTTGGCCGCCACCGACTGGTCGTAGCCGCCGTCCAGTCTAACGCCCAGAAAGGCGCGGGTCACTTTGCCGGTGTCGATCAACTGGCGGGCAAACACCATGAACATGTTGATGGGAATGGCAAACCCGATCCCTTCGTTGCCGCCCGAATTGCTGGCGATGGCGGTGTTGATGCCGATCACCTCGCCGCGGAGATTGACCAGCGGTCCGCCGCTATTGCCCGGGTTGATAGCGGCGTCGGTCTGTAGAAAGTCCTGAAAGGGGAGTTTCTCGCTGAGTTTCAGATCGCGGCGGCCCTTGGCGCTGATGATGCCGTAGGTGACCGAGTGGCTCAGGCCGAACGGACTGCCCACCGCCAGCACGAAATCGCCAATTTCTAGGCGATCGCTGTCGCCGAGCGAGGCCGGCACCAGGTCGGGGGCCGAAACGGCCAAGACGGCCACGTCCGACTCCGTGTCTTCGAGCACCTTGGTGGGATGGATCAAGCGTCCGTCGGCCAGGCCGATCTTGATCGCGCTGGGTTTCGCATCGCGGATCACGTGCCGGTTGGTCAGTACGTAGAAATCGGCCTTCCGCTGGATAATCACTCCCGAGCCGGCTTCTTCTACCTGCCGACCCCGGCCGTATTCCAAACTGCTCTCGGGGGGCACGTCGGCCTCAACGTGCACGACCGCCGGGCCGATGAGCTTAGCCACGGTCCGCACCACGGCCGCCTGGGCCTCGAGCGATTTCGCGCAGCGATTCAACTCGTGCTGCAGCTCGACCCGTTCCTCGGGTCTCAGCCTGCCGTTGTGCTCCAACGCCGCCGGCAGCACGGCCGGAGCCTGCACCGTCGCATGGGATGGCGAAGGGGATGGCGACCCGGGCACGGACTGGGCACTTACCGCGGCCACGAGCCCTTGACCGAGAACCAGCAGCCACGCGGCCCCAACGGCAGCAGACCTGCACCGCTCGGCACGGCTTGGAGAAAAGAAGGCCGCTGGAACAGATACGACGCGTCGCAGCATGGTAGACACCTCCCCCGTGCAGTCTACCCCGCTTTACGCGTAGCATCAAGTTTTAAGAGACGTCAAGCTCGATATCGCTGATCGACAGATCGTTCTCGCTGCCCGACGAATCGAGCAAGCGGCTCCAGTCGACCTCCGAGGCGCCGTTTACGCCTTGGCGTTCGGCCTCGCGTTGGCACTTGATGCAGTACGTGGCATACGGCAAGGCGTTTAGTCGGGCCATGGGGATACTGGTCCCACAGCCTTCGCACACGCCGAAATGACCTTCCCGCATACGTTCCAACGCGTACTCGATTCGGCTGAGCTCGCGGCTCTCGACCTCCGCCAACTGGGAGCTAATCTCATCCTGCACGGAATCGAGGGCAGCATCGACCATGTCGCCCGAGGTCTGCGCGCGAAGCTCTTTTAAGAGGCTCAAATCGCCGGCCAAAGCTTTGCGTAGTGCGTCACGTCGTTTTACGAGGACTTGGCGCATGCTGAGGATTGCGTCTTTGCGGCTCATAGAACTCCCTCACCTGGCGTCCGCTGCCGGCCGCACGCGAGGCTCATGCCTCTGCCCGACGGCCGGTCTCGAACGGCTCGCTGAACTTGCAATGGCTGTTCCGACCCCTTGCGTGGCGAACATCGTCACCCTTGCCGTGTTCGTCGGCAACCAAAGTATATTACGCACGCGCACGGTCGTCGGGTCGAGGCGGAAAAATTATCCTCGTCCGCTTGGATCAGGGCCGCTGGCAATAGCGCAACGTTCTGTGATTAAACGAGTTGCGGCATTGAGCCCAACGCAAACCTTCCCACCCGCGCTGGGGGCCGTCCCTGAACGATGCGAGACACTTTGCCGGTCTATCGTCCCCCCACCCCCTTGGTTCCGAGGCCGAGTAATTGCCCCGCATCGCTAACGGATAATCGTCAAAACCGGCAAGGATATGCAGCCGTTTTTTGGTAATCGCCGGCGGCCCTACTGATCCCGGGCGGTGCCTTTTGACGGTTCCGCGGCCGTAAGCTAAATCCACTAGAGGACTTAAATGCCAACCCCCAATTCCTTTTCCACTCCCACGATTGCCATGCCCACTCTTGCTCCTGCCGAACCTCACCTCCCCAAACTCGGCGGCAACGCCCTGGCACTGCGAATCTGCACGGAGGCGCATCGCGGACGGATTCTGCGGCTGAAGGCAGCGAAGTGCTCAATCGGCTCGGCCGCCCAGTGCACGCTGCGACTGCGAGCGCGCGGGGTAGCTCCGATGCATTGCTTGATCCTTCGCGGACCCGGCGGAACCGTTGTCCGACGCTGGTCCTCCGACACTTTCTTGAACGACCAGGCGTTTGCCGATGCCGCTCTAACGGCCGGTGACCGCCTTCGCCTTGGGCCGGTCGAGGTAGAAGTCCTGTCGGTGGGCAGCCAGGGCGAAGCCCTCGCCCCGAGATCGGACGCCTCGGCCAGCACCGGGCCGGGTCTGCGCGAGGCTGCCGCACCAAGCGGCGAAAAACTCCGGGAGCTTCAAGACCAGGCGGCCCGGCTGGATGCCCAACGCGCCGAACTCGAAACGCAGCGCAACGCCTTCGAGCGGCAGCGCCGCCAGTGGGAGAACCAGTTTTGCGGCGGTGCCTCGCAGTTGGCCGCCGAGACCGAATGGCTCAACTCGCAAAAGGCTCAATTGGAGCGGCAAGGCTCGGATCTGAACGCCCGAGCTGCCGAACTTGAGAGTAAGCTCGCCCAGTGGCAAGCCCGGAAAGCTCAAGCCGATGTCGAGCGCTCTGATCTGGAGGCCCGCACCCGCGATCTCCAGGCCAAGGCCGCGGAATTGAATGCCCGCGCCAGCGAGCTGGATCGGCGATGGGCGGACCTCAACGTCCAGGCGACCGCTATGGAAGCCGAGCGGGCGGAGTTAAGCCATCGGGCGGGTGAACTGGAGGCTAAGGCGTCGGAATCGGACGCCCGTGCCGCCGACTTGGATCGGCGATGGGCGGACCTCAACGCCCAGGCGACCGCTATGGAAGCCGAGCGGGCGGAGTTAAGCCATCGGGCGGGTGAACTGGAGGC
>JAJYGU010000328.1 GCA_021784975.1 Planctomycetota bacterium | reverse complement strand
CCGATCGCGGCGGAGATCGAGATACCACCAGTAGTTCAGCGGGTCGAGGCCCTGTTCCTTCATGCGACCTTCGAGCACCTCGAGCCGCTCTTCCCGCTGGCTGCCGCCGATGATCTCGCCCACCTTGGGCACCAGCACATCCATGGCCCGAACCGTGCGGCCATCGTCGTTGACGCGCATGTAGAACGGCTTGATGGTGCGGGGGTAATCGTACAAGATGACCGGGCAGCGAAAATGCTTTTCGGTCAGATAGCGTTCGTGTTCGGATTGCAGGTCGCTACCCCACTGGGTCGGGAACTCGAAGGGCTGTCCGCAGTGGTTGAGAATCTCCATCGCCTCGGTATAGGAGACGCGGAGAAACTGGCTTTCGATCACGTGCCGCAAGGTGTCGAGCACCGACTTGTCGATGCGATCGTTGAAGAATTGCACGTCCTCGGCGCATTGTTCCAGCACGTCGCGAAAAATGCGTTTCAACAGCCCCTCGGCCAACTCCATGTCGCCCCACAGGTCGCAGAAGGCCATTTCGGGCTCGATCATCCAGAACTCGGCCAGGTGGCGGGGGGTGTTCGAGTTTTCGGCCCGGAACGTCGGGCCGAAGGTATAAGTCTTGCCGAGCGAGCAGGCAAAGGTCTCGGCCTCCAGTTGGCCGCTGACGGTCAAGTAGCTGGGGCGGTCGAAGAAGTCTTGGGCGAAATCGGCGCTGGGGCCCTGCCGCGGCACTTTGTCGAGGTGCTCGAGATCGGCGGTAGTGACGCGGAACATGGCCCCCGCCCCTTCGCAATCGCTGGCGGTGATGATCGGAGTGTGGACGTAGAGGAAGCCCCGCTCTTGAAAGAATTGGTGGATCGAATGGCAGACGCAGTTCCGCACGCGGGCGACGGCCCCGAAGGTGTTGGTCCGCGGCCGCAGATGGGCGATGGTCCGCAAGAACTCGAAGGAATGTCCCTTCTTCTGCAGCGGATAGCCGGCTACGTCGGCCGTGCCATAGACCACCACCGCGGTGGCGTGGATTTCGGTGGCCTGACCCTTGCCCGGCGATGCCTGCACCACGCCGCTAACGCCCACGCTGCAGCCCGGCGAGAGATGCTTGATTTCCGACTCGTAATTCGCCAGGCTGGCGGCCGCCACCACTTGCAGGTTGCCGAAGCAGGAGCCGTCGTTGATCTCCAGGAAGCTGAAGCCGGCCTTTGAGTCGCGCCGCGTGCGGACCCAGCCCTGGACCAGCACTTCACGGCCGACCGATTGAGCCTGCCGAGCGACGGCGACGGACACAGTTTCGGGCATGGGACAACTCACAGTACGAACGATGACCGCCGGACCCGGTCACCGATAATTCTACCCCACCGCCGCTAGCGAGGCATCGGGCCGGGCCAGCGCCTCCTCCAGATCTTCGAAGCGGTTGAGGTAGCAATCGGCCCGCGCGTCCGGATCGCCGTTGAAGGCCACGGTGGCCATTCCGGCCGCCCGGGCGCCGGCCAGTTCGGCCGGATCGTGCCCGACGAAAGCCGCCTCGGCGGCGGTGAGGTGCATGGCGGCCAACGCTGCGGCGTAACATTCCGCCTCGGGCATGGCCGCCCGCAGATCGAACGACGAGATCACCGTTTCAAACCACGATCCCATGCCGCACCGCGTCAATTGCTCGCGGAGCCGTGGGGCGGGATATTCCGAGTTGCAGAGGATGCCCAGCCGCCAGCCGCCGTCGACCAACCGGCCCAGCGTGCCGCGGACGCCGGGCAGCGGACGCAGGTTTCCTTCCAGCTCGCGCCGCCGGGCCCGGCAGGCGGCCTGCACCTCCTCAATCTGGCCGCGCGACAGGCCCAGCGACAACAGGAAGGCCTCGAAGGCTTCCGTGAAACTTCGGCGGCCGCGATAGACGGCGTCCAAGTGCTCGCGGTCCCAGACTCGGAAGAAGCCGTGGTAGTGGGTTTGCAGCCCCAGGTTCTTGAGCAGCCGCAACATCCAGCGCCGCCAGACGGTGTCGTCGTAGAGCACGTTGCCCCCATCGAACCACACGCTCCGTACCCCCGCCGGCAGCCGCCACTTGGCCGGCGGGCCAGCCGGTTCGGAGTTGCCGCTGTTGAAGTCCAAGTAGAACGGCGACTCCAACATGACCCGTCGGCTCATCGGTATCGCGTCCATTCGATCACCCGTCGGGCTAGGTCTCGGTCTGGGCCCGATTGAGGACGGCCATCCGGCTCCGCAAGGCCGGCTGGTGGTCCAAGAGCCGGGCAATCCGTTGCCAGTCGAAATGTTCCGGCCCCAGGGCGTCGTAAATGGCCAGGGCGTGCTCCCAATCTTCCTCGAAGTCCACCCGCAGCCGCACGTCCTCTCGATCGATGCTCGCCGGCGCCGGAATCAGCCGCAGTGGAAACTTGTCGGGATGCGAATAGAGGTAGCGGGTGACCTGCTCGCGGTCGAGCTGGTCGGTGGCCAAGCGATTTGCCTTCCGCAAAGCGGATGAGCGGAACCATTCGGCATAGATTCCCACCGGCGAGAGGATTGCCGGCCGGCCGTCGCGCAGGCAGTAGCTCACGTAGTCGCAATTGGGGTGGGCTTCGGCAGTCGTCACCAACTGGTCGATCAAGCCCGGATCGACGAACGGATTGTCGCCCTGGACCCGCACCACCCCTTCGGCCGGATACTCCTCGAGCGCCTTGGCGAATCGGGCCAGCGAATCGCCGCCTTGGCTGGAAGAGACAGGCACATCGCTGGGAACCAGGCGGCGGAGCTGACGATCACTTTCCGCCCCGCAGGCCACCGCAATTACCCCGTCCAG
>JAJYGU010000187.1 GCA_021784975.1 Planctomycetota bacterium | reverse complement strand
GCTTCGTGGCGGCAGGGCTCTATCCCCACGAGCGGCACTACGTGCAAACCTATTTGCCGTTTAGCATCGGCTTGTTCCTGTCCGGGGCCGCCTTAGCGTTCTTTTGGGTGTTCGAGCCGGTGCTCAGGTTTCTCTTCAGTTTCAACCGCTTGACGGGCATTGCCCCGGAACCGCGGATTAACGAGTGGTTGGGCTTTGTGCTGATTCTCCCGATCGGGTTTGGGATCGCCTTCCAGTTGCCGCTGGTGATGCTATTCCTGGAGCGGATCGGCGTGTTCACCGTCAAGGGCTACTTGAAGCAGTGGCGGATTGCCATTTTGGTGATTTTCGTGTTGGCGGCGTTGTTGACGCCCCCCGATCCGACCAGCATGATGCTGATGGCGGTGCCGCTGACCACCTTGTATTTTGGCGGCATCCTCTTATGCAAGCTGATGCCGCGAAGGAAGAGCCCGTCGTACGAGCTGACGACGACCGGTTAGATCGCTTCTCCGCCGCGCTCGCCGGTGCGGATGCGGATGCAGTCTTCCAGCGGAAGGATAAAGATCTTGCCGTCGCCGACCTCGCCCGTCGGGCCGGTCCGCCCGCCTTTGATGATGGCGTCAATCGTCGGCTGGAGGAACTCCTCGTTGACGGCGATCATCAATTGGACCTTGCGGAGGAGGTTCACCGAGACTTCATGCCCGCGATAGACCTCGGTGTGCCCCCGCTGCCGGCCGAAGCCTTGTACGTCCATGACCGTCAAGCGGAAGACCTCGACATCGGCCAAGGCCGTTTTGACGGCCTCCAAACGGTTGGGCTGGATGATGGCGATGATCAGCTTCATGGCCTTCTATGATAGCGGCCGGCGGCAGGGTCCTCAAGAGGGCGAGACCGCCGTGCTCGGTCAGTATCCCATCGTGCGGCGCACAAACTCGCGGCTCATCTTGAGGCTCTCGCGCACCGGGCGGGTCGGCTTGAAGTTCGCCTCCCAGGCCAGCTCGATTACGGCGAGGCCGCGGAAATGGATTTCCTTAAGCGCGGCGGCAATGGCCACAAAGTCGGTATCCCCCTCGCCCATCGCCTCCGACCAGCGGCCGTCCTTCTTCTGGTCGCGGAGGTGCATGAAGACGATCCGATCGCGGAAACGGCGGATGAACGCGGCCGGATCCACGCCGCCGCGGATTAACCAGTTGAGGTCCGGTCCAAGCTTCACGTCGGGGATGCGGGCGAGCGTTCCCTTGAGGTCGTAAAGGTCGTTCGCCACCTCGTAGGTATGGTTGTGGAGATTCAATACGATGCCGTGCTGCTGGCAGAGCGCGATCAGCTTTCGCAGCAGATCGGCCTGGGCGTCAAGCTGGGCGGGCGTTTTGCGGATCTTGCCGCCCCACGACACTGCGCCGACCGACGTCCCCATAGTGCGGCCGCCAAGTTGGGCCAGCCGCGGGATCACAAGCTTGGCATCGGCGAGCACCTCTCGATGCTTGGCCCGGTCCCACATCTCGCCGCCGAACGACATGCCGAGGACGGGAAGATCGTGCTTCCGTGACAATGCGCCAATTCGGGCGACGGCGTCGTCCGGCCGCAGGGCGGTGTGCATCAATTCGATGCCGCCCATGCCGGCGTAGCTCATGTCGGCAAAGATCTGCGGCAGGGCAGGCGTGATATCATTCCTGGGCAGCCTGGCGGCGTATACCCACGGATGGGCGCCCACGACGACCGCTGGTTTTTGCAGGCCGGCCCGCAGCGGCCGGGCCAGGCCGACGGACGCAGTGCCAGCCGCGGCCGCTTTCAGAAAACATCGGCGAGAAACAGGATGGGTCGGTTTCATAGGCTCACACATCACAGAGGGTTACGGCTTGTTCGAGGCTCTTGAGCGCCTCGGGCCGCTTCGGGACAAACTCATGGGCTACGTAGCCCGAGTAGCCCGAGGCCGCGATGGCCCGCATCAGCTTCGGGTACTCGAGGGTTTGGGTCGCGTCGATTTCGTGCCGGCCGAGCACGCCGCCGGTGTGGTAGTGGCCCCAGCAATCGGCGTGCGCTTGGATGTCGGCCAGCACGTCCTCTTTCATCATTCCGGCATGATAGATGTCGTAGAGCACCTTCACGCGGGGCGAACCGACCTGATGCACCAGTTCCACACACCACCTGGTCGAATCGGCCATATAGTCCTTGTGGTCGATGGAGTTCAAGAACTCCAGGCAGACGGTGACTTTCTTCTGCTCGGCGTAGGGGGCGATTTTTTTCAGAGCCGTCACGCAGTTTTTGAGCCCTTCCTGATCGTCCATGCCGCCGCGATTGCCCGAAAAACAAATCACGTTCGGAAAGCCCGCCGCCGCCGAATGGTCGATGCCGCGGCGAATCTTGGCCAGGCACTCGTCGTGGTTCTTGAGCCGGTTCAGGCCCTTGGGAATACTGTGGCTGGGCGTCATGGTACCGATCAGACTATGCTTCTTCAGCGTTGGCCAAAGATTAGGCCCCACCAGGTCGATACCCGAGAGCCCCATGGCGGCGCAGGCGGCGGCGAACTGGTCGAAGCTCATCTTGTGCCGTCGCAGGTAGCCCTGATAACACCACAGGCAGACCGACTGCTTGATTCGACCCTTGCGGCGTGCGGTGGCGGCCAGACTTCGCAGCGGCCGGGCCGTCCCGAGGGCAGCCCCTGCCATGCCGCCCAAGACCGCGCGGCGGGAAAGGATCGCTGGGCTGATCGCTTGTAAGCCAGACTGGAACTGAGGCATGGAATGTCTTCCTTTGCGGAGAAAGGTGTTCGACAACAGGCTGCTATTGGATGCGCCGCTCTTTGGCGGTGAGCAGTCGGACCTCGTGCAGGCACAAGCCGTACCGCCCTCCCGGCGGATTCACGCCCAGCTTCATGCCGTTCCAACCGGCGCTGAAATTGGTGGAATAGCAGAGCCAGAGGGTCCGGCCGTCAGGACTGATGAACTTGCTGGGGAAATTGAGGAAATAGCCTTGCTCGCCAAAATCCTTCATGTAGGCCACCATCCGCCACGGGCCGCTGATGAGGTCGGCTTCGAGGATGTAGGAGGTCATCTTACCGACCGTCGGCCAACCGTCGGTGATGCACATCAAGTACTTCTTCAGCCCGGGCATGTAGGTGGCGGTGGCGCAGCCCATATGGTTGTTCCATTCCAAGAGCGGCCGAATCTGCTCGAAGCGCCTGGTCCACACCGGCTGACCGGCGCAATCATAGCCGGCAAAGAATTCCCAGGCCCTGGGATCATTGATGGTTTGCGGCGAGGGTAGGACACGGGCCAGATAGACTTGATCGGCGGTGATCCAGCTCAGGTTGGCATGGGCGAAGTCGTCGGTGCAACCTTCGACCACCTCGAAACCCTCGCCCGGTTTTCCAGGCTTGACGCAGGGGCGCGGCAGAGGATCGTGGTCCTCGGCGCCCATGCTGAGCACGTACGCCTTACCGTCCGGGGAATTCGCCATGTTCCGGCCGAAATCCACGAAGTGCGGCGCGCCCAACTTGACCGGGCCGAGAAAGCGGCGCGGCTCGGGAAACAAGGGATGCTCCGGTGTCAGCGGCGAGGGCTGCCAGGTCTTGCCATAATCGAAAGAGATCGCGAATCCCGGCATCGGCCCGAGATTGGGCCAGTTCCAAATGAATCCCTTGTGCTCATACTGCCCGTCCGGACCCAGGCAGTAGGTCCCGTAATACCAGACGCCATTGTAGACCAGCGAGCCGGCCGGATATCTCCCCTTGTAGGGCAGGGCGCTGGCCACTTTGGGCGGCGAAGTGTTGCGGATCACCAGCTTTAGCGGGTCATCGCCGATCATGACCGCCTGGCCCGTCGTGGCGCTGGCGCCCCGCCAGGATTCACTGCGGACGCCGTCCGTTTTGCCATCGGTCCAGGGCGAATAGAGGTTGCCGTTGTTGGCCCAGCAGGGATACCAAGTGTCGCCGCAGTGATAGTCGCTATGGCGGCCGGTGAAGTAGATGCCCGTCAGGCTAGTCGAAGGCGGAAACGGGCAATCCGCAGGGACCGCAGACTCCCAGACGAACCCCTTGGGCCTCTCGGCGACCGAATTCTTCGCCTCTCCAGCCGGCACCAGGTTGGCTGGCAAGAGACAGAGCAACCAAGCGTATGCATATCTCGTCATGCCGCGGTTTCCGTATATGCGATCAATCGCCCGCTGATGGGTCGGCGCTCGCGGCCGCCTGGGCCGAGAGCTTTCGCCAGGCATGTATCGAGCGGCTGAGGATCTGGCGGCGGTCGCCGCGGATACCGTAGGCGATGATGCCAATCGGCCCGCGGTAGTCCAGCCTCCGCAGGGTCTTGAGCACAGGGGTCACGTCGAACGTACCGTCGCCCAGCACTTGAATCCAGCTTGCCAGATTTCCGCCGGCATAGCCCGAGGTGCCGTTGATGGTGACCATGTTGAGATAGGGCCGGGCCATCTTCAACACGCGGTCCAGGTGACTGGCGTTATCGACCGCCATGAAGTGGCAAAAGGTGAAGGTCACGCCCACGTTCGGCCGGCCGGCTTTTTGGGCCAGCCGCACCACGTCCTCCATCCGCTGGGCGTAGCAGCCCTTGTGGGGATAGAGCGAGATCGACACGCCGGATGGTTGGGCGATGTCGGCGATTTCCCGCAGCAGCGCGACCACACGCTCGTCACCGCCCGTCGATGAGGGCTTGTATTTTCGGCTGTTGACCACCAGCCAGACCAGCGTGCCGTGCCCTTTGAGCTTGGGGATCAGTTTCTTGAGTTGCGGGTCGTAGCCTCGTCCGGTGGGGTCGGCCCAGAGATCGGTGTACACCGCGAAGAGCTTCTGATGGCGCTTTTCCAACGTCTCGAGCATCTGCATTGCGCCATTGAGCCCGACATGGGCCATGCCGGCATAGCCAAGCTGTTCTAGCATGGGCGCCAATTCGAGTTGGGCCTTGAGGCTGGCGGACTGGGGGTCGGTGCCGATGCCCACACAATAGGCGTAAAAGGGATTCGGCAGTGCGGCGGCGCGGGCCGGGCTGTCGGCCGCCGTGGCGCCAGCCGATGGCCAGCCGGCCAGGGTCGCCAACGCCAAACTGGTGATTGACCACCATCGATTCGCAGCGTGCATGGGGTTCTCCTTGTTGTCTGGGGTACGTGGCACGTTCGTAGTTATATCTCGGCTTTGCGGGAAGTACAAATCGGGCCCAAGTGAATTCCGCACTAGATCCGGGTTTCAACCAACCTAGGTCACCGAGCCAACAGCTTCCTGGCGCGGCAAAGCCCTTGGCGACGGCGATTCGTGCCCCATTGATTATCGAGGCCCTGTGCCCTGCGCGTGCCGTCCGGCGTCTTACGCCCGGGCCACCACCGCGACGGCGACCATGGCGGCCCCGGCCTGTTTGAGCATCTTGGCCGCTTCGCTGCAGGTGGCTCCGGTGGTAAGGATATCGTCGACCAGCAGCACTCGTGCGCCACGCAGCTTGGCGCGGCGGCGGACGCGAAACGCCCCTGCCAGGTTCCGAAACCTGGCGGCCGGCGACAAATCTCTTTGCGGCGCGGTCCGGCGGCGCCTTGCCAGGATGCGGCGGCGCACCGGAACCCGCAGCACGCGGCTGAGGCAACTGGCAACCAGCTCCGGACTGTTGACGCCGCGGGCAAGCCATCGCGTCCAGTGCATGGGGATCGGGAGGAGGAAATCCGCTTCGAGGTCGACCAACGCTGCGTGTCGGCGGTTGGCTAGCAGCCGGCCCATGGCGATGGATAATGCTTCGTAATGCGGCCGCTTCATCCGCACCACCACATCGTTCAGCCCAGCGTGGTAGCTGCCGAGAACCACCACCGTGTCGAACCAGAGCCGGCAGTTTTTGCACATCGGACAGCGATCGGAAACCAGCTTCTCGCCGGAAAGCTCGCCGCCGCAGCGCCGGCAGCCGATCCAGGTCTCCGGCGCCAGCCGCGAGAGGCACTGGGGACACAGCATCGACACGTGGTGCTCCGCCGGCAGGTCGGCCCGGCAGAGAACGCATCGCGGCGGGTAGAGCAGATCACATCCGGCCCCGGCCAGATAACAAGCCGCCGCACGGATGGCGGCGGTAGAACGGCTGAGAAACCGGCGCGCGGTTGCGAAGGACGAACCTTCGGCCAGCGACCGCTTCAGGCCAATGTGGGTGTCGTACATGATTTATTCACTCTTCTTTGCCGGTCCGCCCAATTTATACCAATTCCGTTGAGAAGCCGCACTCCCCGGCCGGCGCCATGTCTTGGGATTTCGGCATTTGGGTTTGTTTCGGATTTCGAGCTTGGGATTTCGGATTCGGGGCCAAAGCGGGCGAAAAGGGCGGGCTAAAGGGGGCAGTCCCATTTTTGCGGCGGCTCGCCACAAAAATCGGGACAGTCCCCTGTTGAGGCTCCCCGGAATGAGGGTCGCTGCTCGGCAACTCGCCTTGACCGGGCCCTGTGGATTCTCCTATGCTGCGAGGCCGTGCCATCTTATTGTGGGTCGAAGGGGACAGTCTCCAGTGCGAGGTCCGGGATGACGATCCTTGATCGCTATCTGCTGCGGCGTTTTGTGGAGAACTTCCTGATTTGCTTTTTGAGTCTGATCGGGCTGTGGATCGTGATCGAGTTTTCCACCAATCTCGACGAGTTTCTGCGGTGTGGACGGAAGAGCGGCGGAGTAGGTTCGGTGGTGGCCCACTACTATGGCTACAAGGCCATCGGGATCTTCGATCAGCTTGCGGGGATGTTGGCCATGGTGGCGGCGATGTTCACCGCCGCCTGGATTCAGCGGCACAACGAGCTGACTGCCCTGATGGCCGCCGGAGTGCCGCGGATTCGCGTCCTGCGGCCGATTCTGGTTGCCGCCGGCGTAGTCATTTTGCTGGCGGCCGTGAACCGTGAGGTGTTGATTCCGCGGCTCCGCCACGAAATCTCGCGGCGGCCGCAGGACCTGATCGGCGATCGCCCTCAAGCCTTCGACTCCTGCTGCGACAACGAAACCGATGTGGTCTTCAGCGGCAAGAACGCCTATAGCGACCAGCAGCGGATCGAGGCCCCCGAGTTCCGCATGCCGTTGACGCTGCGCGACTACGGAAGGCAGATCACCGCCGAAAATGCCTATTATTGCCGGCCGCTCAACGGACGGCCGGGCGGCTATCGCTTGGACAACGTCCGCGAGCCAAAGAACCTCGGCGGCAGGCCCTCGCTGCGGTTGAACGGGCGGCCGGTATTGATCACCCCGCGCGATGCCGCCTGGCTAAAGCCGAATCAATGTTTTCTGGTCAGCAACCTGGATTTCGACCAGATTTACGGGGACGCGGAGATGCGAACTACCATGCGGACCCTCTCTTCCACCGCGCAGATGATCCGCGACCTGCGGAACCCGAGCCAGGAGTTCGACGCGGCCACACGGGTCGCGATCCATGCCCGGATCGTTCATCCGCTGTTGGACCTTACCTTGCTGTTTCTCGGACTGCCCTTGATCGTCACCGGCGAGAGCCGCCACATGTTCTTGGCCATCGGGCTGTGCATGGCGGTCACCAGCACGTTTGTGGCCGTAACGATTGGCATGCAGTTTCTGGGCGGACATTCGGTGATGATTTCGCCGGCGCTATCGGCCTGGGGGCCGTTGATCCTGTTCGTTCCGGTAGCCACCGGCCTGGCCGAGTCGTTGTGGCGCTAAACGGCCCCGCGGGGACGATCCCAATTTTTGTGGCAGACATCATGCGCAGCATGGTCGGCCACAAAAATGGGACTGTCCCCCTCGGCGCCTACGGCAAGGCGCGGGCCTGCAGGGCGGCCGTGTGCGGCGGGCTCATGCGGCGGATGGTTTGCAGGGCCGCCACCAGGATCGGGTTGTCGGCCGAGCCGGCCGGCGGAAGTCGGCCGTTCAGCAGCTTAGCCGCCAGCCGCACCCGCGGCACTCGCACGTCAGGCTCAACGCCGACCCGGTTGTAGGGATGACCGTTGGGTGAAAAGAACTTGGCGGTGGTCAGCCGGATGCCGGAATTGGTATCTTCCAAGGGGAAGATGCCTTGCACCGATCCTTTGCCAAAGCTCCGCACGCCCACAATCGTGCCGCGACGGTGGTCGCGGATCGCCCCGGCAAAGATCTCGGCAGCGCTGGCGCTATCCTGGTCAATCATCACCACCAACGGCATGCGCCACTTGCCTTGCTCGTGGGCCGAGTAGGTGAAGTCCTCCTGGGGGCTGCGGCCGTGGGTAGTCACGATCACCCCGCGGTCGACGAAGCGGTCGACCGCCTCGACTGCCGCCACCAGGAGTCCGCCCGGATTGCCGCAGAGGTCGATTACCAGGCTCTTCATGCCTTCGTGGTGCAGCTTCCAGAGAGCGGCGTCGAGGTCGCGGGCAGTGGTCTTCTGGAAGCAGGTGAGCTTGAAATAGGCGATACCGCGCTCGGGGTCGAGCATGGTCACTTGGTCGACGCTAGGCACCTCGACCCGGCGGCGCCGCACCGTCAGTTGCCGCGGCGGTTGGCCGGGGAAGCCGACCGTGATCCGCACGCTGGTGTCTTCGGGGCCCTGCAAGAGGTTGGCCGCCTGATCGGTGGTCAGGCTCTGCATCGACCGACCGTCGACGGCCACGATCCGGTCGCCAGCCCGCATGCCGACCTCTTCCGCGGGACTTCCGGGGATGACATGCACCACCGACAGCCCGCCGTCGATGGCCTTCAACTCCACCCCCAAGCCCACGAAGTTGCCCTCGATCTGAGCATACACCTCATTGAGTTGATCGGGGGTGAGGTAGGCCGAATAGGGATCCAAGGCGTTGGTGGCCCCGCACAGGTACTCGAAGATCACCGCCGCCTGGGCCATCCCCAACCGTTGTTGGGCCAAGCCGGCCGCCAAGCTGACCGTCCGGGCGGCGTCGTCGCGGGAGCGGACGCTCTGGGCGGCGGTCAACTCGCGCAATTCGCGGCAGAACGCGCCGAGTGCCGGACGGGCGGCCTCGGCGACGTTCCGCGCGACGAATGTTGGCTCGCTCAACGCGACCTCCAGGTTGTCGCTGCCGCGGTCAACCAGGCCTTTCCATTGGGGAACCTCGACGTAGTGCGAGTCAATCTTCAACAACACCTGGCTGTACAGTCCCAGTGCCCGCTCAGGAGAGAGCCGGACAACGGTCTCGCAGAAGCTGCGATCGTTGTAGCGGCGCTGGAGATCATAGTGCAGCCGGGCGAAATCGAATCGTTCCTGTAGAGTGACATCGGTAGGGTGTTGGTGCAGACTTTCCTCATATTCGGCCAGCGCGTCGCCCCAACGCCGCTGTCCCTCCAATTGGCGGCCGCGGCGCAGGGCCTCGGCCACGTCTCCCAACGGATCGGGCTGCGCCTCCGAGATGGTGATCACGGTGGCTTGCTGACCGTTTGCCGGCGCAAGCAGCCAACCCGTTGAAATCGCCAAAAAAGCGGCGGTGCCGACTAAGAGGGCCCGAGGTCGCATGCTGTGATCCGTCGTAGGTGGGTGCGCCACGCGACTGCGCGATCGCCGAATCCGTGGCAACGCAATGGGCAGGTGGGTCGGCGAGCCGGCGGGCAGATGGGTCTAATCTGCCCGCCGATCTGAAGCATAATCCATATTCCGCCGCCAGTCAAAAAAGTTCGCTCCGAATTCTGCAGCAGCCAGCCGCGCAATCCCTACAGCCGGGCCGGCGGGTTAATGTGGCAACGACTATCGGCGACCGCAACGCGGGAATCGCTTGCACCGGCTAGACCCTGTGGCAACAGCCGCGCAAAATGGACCGAAACTGCCAGCGATCCCGTCTGTTCGCTTGCCGCTGCGAGTCCTGACCTATTGGTGTGTGGGAGTAGAGTTGGCGAACCAGTTAATATACTACAAATGGGTGGTAAAATATTTTGTCGCCTGTATTGTCAGAAAGCCGTCGGGCAAACGGAACTTGGCGATGACCATCGCGTTGTAACCTATTTTCCACAAGTATGTTACGAATCAGGACTTGGATCGGATGGCAACGTTAGGATAGGCAAAATCCTTGCGTCCTGGCGCCAGTTCGATTACAATGAAGTCCTATGAGTCCACCCGCTTTCGCCCGACCGGTGTCGGGTGCCCACCGTTGGCGTGGTGAAGCGTGTCGTGCAGGTGCCTGGCTGAGAACGGCGACAAACATTGCTGGCATAAACGATCCAGTTACCCACCCGGCGCGCGCCTGCGAGGCGCCAGCGTGATCGACGAACCGAAACGAGTGTCGTGATGACGGCAGCAGATCTTAAGTCGCGAACGGTCAAGGACTTGGCATCGATGGCCAAGCGGAGGAAAGTGCCCGGCTGGCACGCCATGAAAAAGGACCAGCTCATCAAGGCCTTGGTACGATTTGCCCGATCCCAGGCCGGGCGGCGTTTGAAGAGCAGCACAGACCTGCCGCCAGATCGAAACGTCAAACCCCGTCAGCACTTGGAGCAAATAAACCACAAGCCGCCGGAGTCGAAGGACTTGGCATTCCGGATGCTGGACGGCGACAGTGGAAAGGGCAAGGATCGGTTGATTGTCATGGTACGCGACCCGTATTGGCTCCACGCCTACTGGGAATTGAGCCGCAAGAGCGTGGAGCGGGCAAAGGCGGCCTTGGCGCACAACTGGCACCATGCGCGACCGGTCCTGCGAGTCTCCGAGGTATTGCGGGACGGGGCGACCACCTTTATGCGGCAAACGGTCCGCGATGTGGAGATTCACGGCGGAGTGAACAATTGGTACATCGACGTCCATCGCCCTCCGAAGAGTTATCAACTGGACATCGGTTACCTGACCCCGGACGGTCGTTTTTTCGGCCTGGCGCGGAGCAACGTGGTAACCACGCCCGCCGCCACCGCCGGCGACGCCTTCGATCGAAACTGGGCGGAGGTGGCCAAGGAGTTTGACCGGGTATTCGCGCTGAGCGGCGGATACAACGAGACCGAGGCAAACGGCGAGCTTCGCGAAGTGATCGAAGAGCGGCTCCACCGGCCGATTGCCGACCCGGCAGGGGGGCATTTCGGGCCTGGCGCCAATGGCTCGTCGCGTCAACCGTCGGCCTTCGACTTCCATGTCGACACCGAACTGATTGTCCACGGCGCTACCCGGCCCGACGCCCTGGTCACTCTGCGGGGCGAACCGGTCAGAGTCCGCAGCGACGGGACCTTTGCCGTGCGATTCAATCTGCCCGACCGCCGCCACGTCTTGCCGGTAGTGGCCAGTAGCCGCGATGGGGCCGAACAACGGACCATCGTGCTGGCGGTGGATCGCAACACCAAGGTGATGGAGCCGGTGGTCCGCGATTCCGTCGAGGAATCGTAAGCCGGGGGCTAAACGCCTAATCGCTCTTCCTGACCGCAACCCTCCAGCTACCGTGATCGTCCTGCGTGGCCTAAACGACCTGCCTGAAACGCTTCGCGGCGGCGCCCTGGCCATCGGCAATTTCGACGGCGTGCATCTGGGCCACGCCAGGCTGGTCGAGCGGTTAGTGGCCATGGCGCGGCGGGTTGAAGGGGCCGCGGTCGTCTTCACGTTCGATCCTCCCCCCGCCCGAATCCTGCGTCCCGAGGCCGCCCCCGAACCTTTGATCTGGCTGGAACGCAAGGCCGAGGTGTTGGCGGACCTTGGGGTGGACGCGGTGCTAGTCTATGCTACCGACGCGGACTTACTGGCCATGGATGCCCAAGAGTTCTTCGCACGCGTCGTCCGCCAACGACTCAATGCTCGGGCGATGGTCGAAGGCCCGAACTTCTTCTTCGGCCACAATCGTACCGGCACCGTGGAGGTGCTCCGGCAATACTGCGGCGATGCCGGGATACTCTTTGAAGTCGCTCAGCCGGTGGAAATCGGCGGTCAGATCGTTTCCAGCTCGCGGATCCGCAACCTGATTCTGACGGGCCGAGTCGATGCGGCGCGAGCCATGCTAGGACGGGCTTATCGCATCCGCGGAACCGTGGTCCGCGGGGCGGCCCGCGGCGCCACCCTCGGCTACCCTACGGCCAACCTGGAGCAGATTGACACCCTCGTACCGGCCGAAGGAATCTACGCTGCCCGAGCCCTCGCCCACGGCACTTGGTATCCGACGGCGGTGAGCTTGGGGCCGAACCCGACCTTCGACGAAGGCAGACTGAAAGTGGAGGCCTATCTGGTCGGGTATCAAGGCTCGCTTTACGCGGAGCGCATCGAGGTTGACTTTCTGGCCCGTTTAAGAGACATTAGACGGTTTGCTTCAGTCGACGCCTTGTTGGCTCAAATGGCCAATGACGTGGCGCGCACTGTGGAGGTCGCCGCCGGCTGACTTCGGTTGCTTCCGACACCGTCAACCCCACTGGGTCGCCTCATGATTCCCTGGTCTCGTTTCGTGGAGATCGTTCGCGGCCATCAGCGATTCGTGCTGACGGCCCACATTCGGCCCGACGGCGACTCGCTGGGCAGCGAGACGGCGATGATCGGCATTCTGGAGGCCCTGGGCAAGGATGTGTCGGTTTGCAATGCCTTCCCGGTCCCGGCGAACCTCCAGTTCCTCGATCCCGGCGGCAAGTTGAGGCGGTTGGGCGTCGACGTTTCCGCCGAACAACTGGCGGATCGCGAGGTGCTGATCGTGCTGGACACCACCGCGTGGGCCCAGTTGGGCGCCATGGCCGAGGTCATCAAGGGACTCCATGCCCTGAAAGTGGTGATCGACCATCATGTCAGTGGAGACGACCTCGGTGCCGAGTTGTTTAAGGACGTCGAGGCTGAGGCCACTGGCCGATTGATGGTGGTCGCCGCCGACGCGCTCGGGGTTCAGCTCACACCGCAAATCGCCACGGCCGCCTACGTGGCCCTGGCCACCGACACGGGCTGGTTCCGTTTCGCCTCGACCACTGCCGACACGTTGCGGCTGGCCGCCCGGCTGGTTGACGCCGGGGCCGTACCCGACCAGCTCTACCGGCAGATCTACGAAAACGACAGTCACGCCCGGCTGCAATTGATTGGCCGCGCCCTGGGGCGGACCCAGGTCGAGGTCGGCGGCCGCTTGATCTCTACCTGGATCACCCAGGACGATTTCGCCGCCACCGGAGCGGTGCCTTCCGACAGCGAAGACATCATCAACATGACCCTGGCGGTCCGCGGCACGCAGATGGCCGTGATCCTGGTCGAGCAGGCCACCGGCGGCTGCAAGGCCAGCCTGCGGAGCCGTTGTGACGTGGATTGCAGCCGGATCGCCGAGGCCTTCGGGGGCGGCGGACACCGGAGGGCCGCCGGGGCCTTCTTCCCCGAGCCGCTCGAAGTGGCTCGCGAGAAGATCCTGGCCGCGGTGCGGGCGGCAATGTGACCATCGGACTCGCAGAGGAGATTCTCTTAGAGAACGGTTTTGGAAAGTTCATTGTTCAGCGATGACGGGGTGTTTGCTGTGTCGCGAGATGATGTGCTGAGTGACATTCAAGCTACTTCCCATTCTCATTCTCGCCACCCGGATCGCATGGCCAACGCGGGCCGTCGCGGTTTTCTCGAACAGGCCGCGGCCGTGCTCTTCGGCGGGGCCGCGTTGGCCGTGCCGGCGGTGACCGGACTGGTTGCCTTCTTGAATCCCCTGCGGCAAAAGAGCCAGAGCGGCC
>JAJYGU010000034.1 GCA_021784975.1 Planctomycetota bacterium | reverse complement strand
AGTTCCAGGAGTTGGTGGCCGTCTACCAGCAAGCCGTCTTGAACGCCGATATGGAAGTGGAAAACGGACTGGTCACCTTCCTCCGCGCCCAGAAGCGGACCCGCTACCAAGCGGCCAGCGTGGCCGACAGCGAAATGGCGGTCAGAGTAGTTCTTGCCCAGTACAAGGCAGGCGCCACCGACTTCACCCGCGTCACCCAGGTCGAGCAAACCCTCGTGCAGCAACAGGACATTTGGGCCCAGGCTCAAGGCGAGATCGCCGGCGGCCTGATCCAGGTCTACCGCGCCTTGGGAGGCGGTTGGGAAATCCGGCTGACCGATTGTCGGGCAGCGGCCCTGCCAGGCCAGCCGGCCCAGTCGCCTGCCACACCACCGCAAAGGGCCCCCGCCGAACCCCTGCCGACTTCTAGTCCTGAAGCAAAGCCGGCTGCGTCCTAGCCCGAGCGCATGCGATTCGGCGACTTGTTTCCTCACGGCGCCGAAGCGATGCCGATGCCTGTGCCGGCACGTCTTGACCGAACCGTTAAGATAACAAAGGGATGCGCGGGCGCGTCGGCCGACACTCGCGACGGCTTGAAGCCACAGGACGTCCGGCCGAGAAAACCCGCCCGGAAAAAGGAATTGGAGAGAGAAAGCCATGGAAACCGATCCCCGCGCAGGCAAGTCTCCCCCCGCCGAAATGCTGATTGACGTGGCCCGGCTGCAAAGCGAGTATTTCGCCCGCACGCCCGACCTGAGCGATCCGCGGCAGCGAGTGAAGTTTGGCACCAGCGGGCACCGGGGCACGCCGCGCGACGGCACCTTCACCGAGGCCCACATCCTGGCGATCACTCAAGCCATCTGCGACTATCGCGTGGTGCAGGGAACCAACGGTCCGCTCTTCATGGGAAGGGACACGCACGCCATTTCCCCGGCCGCCGAGCGGACCGCCTTGCAGGTCCTGGCCGGCAACGGCGTCGAGACGATGATCCAACAGAACGACGGGGTCACGCCTACTCCCGTCATTTCGCACGCCATTCTGACCTACAACCGCGGCCGGGAACAAGGGTTGGCCGACGGCATCGTCATTACGCCCTCGCACAACCCGCCCGAGGACGGCGGCTTCAAATACAATCCGCCCCACGGCGGTCCGGCCGACACCGGCGCGACCTCCTGGATCGAAGATCGGGCCAACGCGATCCTCGCCGGCGGCAACCAGGAGGTACAGCGGCTGCGGCCGGAAGCTGCCCGCAAGGCAGCCACCACCCACGCCCAGGATTTCGTCGTCCCTTATGTCAAAGATCTGGCAGCAGCGATTGATTTCGAGGTAATCCGCCGTGCCCATTTGAGCCTGGGCGTCGACCCGCTCGGCGGGGCCTCGCTTCCCTACTGGGCGCCGATCAATACCGTCTACCGGCTCGACATTCAGGTAGTCAACCCGCGGCTCGATCCCACCTTCCGCTTCATGCCGCTGGACCACGACGGCAAGATCCGCATGGATTGCTCCAGCCCGTACGCCATGGCCAATCTGGTCAGGTGGAAGGACGGTTTCCAGGTGGCCTTCGGCAACGATCCTGATTCCGATCGGCATGGGATCGTAACTCCGTCGGCGGGCTTAATGAATCCGAATCACTACTTGGCGGTGGCCATTTGCTACCTCCTGCAGAATCGTCCCAGTTGGCCGCGGAGGGCGGTGGTCGGCAAGACGCTGGTCAGTAGCGGCATCATTGACCGCGTCGTCGAGCGCCTGGGGCATCGGCTGGCGGAGGTCCCGGTCGGCTTCAAGTGGTTTGCGCCGGGGCTGTACGACGGCTCGTATTGTTTCGGTGGCGAAGAGAGCGCCGGGGCGAGCTTCTTGCGGCAAGACGGGAAGGTCTGGACGACCGATAAGGACGGCTTGCTGCTGGACCTGCTGGCTGCCGAAATCACCGCCCGAACCGGCAAGGATCCGGGCGAACACTATCGCGACCTCGTGGAGCAGCTTGGCGAACCGTGTTACACCCGGCTCGACATCCCGGCCACGCCCGAGGAAAAGGCGCGATTGTCGCAACTCCGGCCGGAGGACGTGCGCGCCGGCGAGTTGGCCGGCGAGCCGATCGTGGCCAAACTGGTCCGCGCCCCGGGCAATGGCGCGCCGATCGGCGGGCTGAAGATCGTGGCCGCCAACGGCTGGTTCGCTGCCCGCCCCTCGGGGACCGAGGACATGTACAAGATTTACGCGGAGAGCTTTCACGATCCGCAGCACCTGGACAGGATTGTGGAGCAGGCGCGGGACATCGTCGATCACGTGCTCAAACCGCATAGTGCACAGCCAGACGAGGTGCTGGCCTGATACGAGACGGAGGAAGCAGAATGCGCATCGGAATTGCAGCCGACCACGGCGGCTTTGAACTGAAAAATCGTTTGGCTGAGGAGCTTCGCAGGGCCAACTACGAGGTGGCCGATTTTGGCGCCTACGCCTTCGTGCCGGGCGACGATTATCCGGACTTTGTGGTGCCGCTGGCTGAAGCGGTGGCCCGCGGAGACGTGGGTCGGGGAATCGCCCTTTGCGGTAGCGGCATAGGGGCGGGCATTGCGGCCAATAAGATTTGCGGCGTGCGTGCCGGGGCAGTCCACGACCATTTCACCGCCCGGCAAGGCGTGGAAGACGACGCCATGAATGTCATCTGCATCGGGGGCCGCACGGTCGGGCCGTCTGTGGCCTGGGACCTGGTGCAGACCTTCCTTTCCGCCCAGTTCAGCGGCGCCGAACGGCACCAGCGACGCGTGGCCAAGGTCGCCGCCCTGGAGCATGCCCCGGCCGCGGTCCATTAGCTAAGGACAGACGC